>DAHUXY010000249.1 GCA_027315505.1 Vulcanimicrobiota bacterium
GTCCTCGCGTTCCACCAAACCGATGGTCGCAATCGCCGCGCGCTCGCGGTGGAACGCGAGCAGATCGTCGAGCGGCAGATCGGTGAGATCGTCGCATCCCACCACGACGAACGTCTCGTCGGCGAAGAAGCGTTCCATCGCCTTGAGCGCGCCCGCGCTCCCCATCAGTTCGCGTTCGTGCAGGTACTCCAAATGCACGCCGAACTTTGAACCGTCGCCCAACGCTTCGAGAATCGCCTCGGCGAGGTAGTGGACGTTGATCGCAATCTCGTCGCAGCCATGGGCCTTCAAATAGCGGATCAAATGTACGGCATTGGGCACGCCCGCAACGGGCACCAGGGGCTTGGGGACTTGCTTCGTTAGCGGGTAGAGCCGCGTCGAGAGCCCGCCGGCCAGAATCATCGCCTTCACGAAACGGTTCTCTCCTTCTTCGGTCGTAAGCCGAGCGTATCGAGCGCGATCAGCCACACGAAATAGGGCAGCGCCAATTGACGCCGCCAGCGCTGCGGTTCTTTCACCAGACGATAGAGCCATTCCACTCCGAGCCTGCGCCAGATCACCGGCGCGCGCTCCGCCCGGCCGCCGATCACGTCGAACGAGCCGCCGACGCCGATCCCGGCGCCGGCGCCCGTGGCGGCCAAAAACTCCGCCAGCCAACGCTCCTGGCGCGGCGAACCCAGCCCGGCCAGCAGCAACGCAGCGCCGCTCGCGCGAATCTCGGCTGCAATCTGCGCGGACTCCTCAGGTGCAAAATAACCGTTGCGGACGCCCGCGATCCGCAGGCCCGGGAAACGCGCTTCCAGCACCGCCGCCGCATCGGCCGCCGCGCCCTCCGCGCCGCCGAGCAGATAGACGGATAGCTCCTCGCCGGCGGCTCTGCGGGCAAGGTGTTCGATGAGTTCGACGCCGGTCACGCGCTCCGCAAGCTGCGCGCCGCGACGACGCGCGACCAGCAGCAGGCCGACCGTGTCGCAGAGCGAGAGCGCGCAGGCGTTCACGATGCGGCGAAACGCCTCGTCGCGTTGCGCGTACACGACCATCTCGGTTCCCAGGGTGACGATTTGGGCGCCGGTGCGCTCGCGCATGAAGCCGAGAATCCGCTCGGTCGCCTCATCCGCGTCGATCGGGTCTAACCGGCAGCCGAGGATCTCAAGCGACATAGGGTGCGATAATGGGGTCGAGGCGCTCCGCGAGCCCAGCCGGCATCCCGTCGAGCGGCAAACGACACTCGCCCACGTTGAAGCCCGCGCGTCGCATCGCCCACTTTACCGCAATCGGATTGGTCACCAAGAACAGGCCATCCATCAAGGCGAGCAGTTCGGCGTGAATCTGCGCGGCGCGGGCGACGTCCCCGCCGCGGAAGGCATCGAAGAGTTCGCGGTACTGCGGCGAGCACAGGTGCGAGGCGACCCCCACGATGCCGTCGGCACCGAGCGCGAGGCACGGCAGAAAGAGATGGTCGTCACCCGACCACACCACGAAGCCTGGCGCGCGATCGCGTACGATCGTGGCGATCTGCTTCAGGTCGCCGCTGGACTCTTTCACGCCGGCGACGTTGCGGTGCTTGCGCGCGAGTTCCAGCAGCGTCTCGGGAAGCATGTTCGCCGCCGTACGCCCGGGAATATTGTAGATGACGATCGGCAGCGGCACCGCGTCGGCCATCGCGCCGAAATGGGCGAGCATTCCGCTCTGCGTCGGCTTGTTGTAGTACGGCACCACCGCGAGCAGCGCATCGGCTCCGGCCGCCATCGCCTCTTTCGCGCCGTTCACCGACGAACGCGTATCGTTGGTCCCCGCATTCGCGATCACGATCGCGCCCTCGCCCACCGCTTCTTTAACCGCGGAGACCAACGCGACGCGTTCCGCGGCGTCGAGCGTCATGCCCTCGCCGGTGGATCCCCCGACCACCAAGCCGTCGTTGCCGCGCGAAACGAGCCAGCGCGCGAGGCGCTTGGCTTCGTCGAGGTTCACGCCGCCGCGCTCGTCGAACGGCGTAATCATTGCGGTGACGATACTGCCCAAGGGCTTCATGTGCGTGCCTCTTCCTCGTTGAGTGCGAAGTGGTCGTGAACGGCAGCCTCAGCGCGTTGCACGTCGGCCTCCGGGACGAGAATCGAGATCGTGATGTTGCTATCGGTGCAGTGGATGATTTCGACGTCGGCGTTCGAGAGCGCGGTGACGACCTGCAGCACGACGCCGGGCGTACCGCGCATCCCGGAACCGACGACCGAGATCTTCGAACAGCCTTCGCGCACGCGCACCGCGAGGTTCAGATCGCCCAGCAGCGCGCGCACCGCGCTCGCGCTATCGCCCTGCACCACGAACGACGCCCCGGCCTGATTGATGGAGACCTGATCGATCGAAATGCCGGCGTCCGCCATGCGGCGGAACATCTCGAGCTCCGTCTGCATGCGCTGCTGCGGATTTTCGATGTCGCCACGAATGATGCGCACCCACGTAAGCCGCCCGGACGACGTGACGCCGGTAACCGGCCGATGATGGTCGACGCCATCCACCACGAGCGTGCCGCGATCGGTGGCTAGGCCCTTGATCGTATACGGCGTTTGGGTGCGTTGCGCGTAGTCGGCGGCCTTGTGGTGCATCACCTTGGCGCCGTGTTCGGCAAGTTCGGTCATCTCTTCGAGCGACGCGCGCTCGATCGTGCGCGCGCGTTCGATGCGGCGCGGGTCGGCCGTCATGGCGCCGCTCACGTCGGTGTAGATGTCCACCCGCTCGGCGTCGATCGCGTGACCGATGGCGATCGCCGAAAGATCGGTCCCGCCGCGGCCGAGCGTCGTGAGCACCCCGTCTTCGGTCGCGCCCTGAAACCCCGCCACGACCGGCACGATGCCCTCATCCAGCAGGCGCTCGATGCGCTCGGCATCGACGCGGAGAATCTTCGCATCGCCGTAGTGCGCATCGGTGACGATGCCGGCATTCGCACCCGAAAGCGCCCGCGCGGGAACGCCCGCCGCGGTGAGCTCGTCGGCAAAGATGGCGGCCGCGAGCATTTCGCCGCACGCGAGCAGCATGTCGGCGTTCGCGCTGCCGCTGCGGCCGTCGATCGCCTCGAGCAGCGTGTCGGTCGCGTAGGGCGCCGGCGCGCGTCCCATCGCCGAGACGACCGCAGCCGTCGCGAAACCATCCGCGCGCGCGTCGCGGATGCGCGCGAACGCGAGCGCCCGCTGGTCGCGCGTGGCAACCGACGTACCGCCGAATTTGAGAACCGCCCGTCGTCCATGGCTCACGCTTGTACGAATCCTCCCGCGAGCAAAAGCTGCAGAATCTGGACGGCGTTGGTGGCCGCGCCTTTGCGAAGCTGGTCGCCGACGCACCACAGCGCAAACGCGCGTTTCGAGCCTTCGTCTTCTTGACGCAGGCGCGCCACGTGCACCAGGTCGCTGCCCTCGACGTCGCGCGGCGTCACGATGCCGCTCGCGTGAAACACCGTCCCGGGCGCGCTCGCGAAGGCTTCGGAGAGTTCGGCGACGCTCGTATCGCGTTCGGTTTCGAAGAACACCGCTTCGGAATGCGCGGTGCGCACCGGCACGCGTACCGTCGTCGCGCTCACGAACAACTCGGGGAGGCCCAGCATCTTGCGGGTCTCCTCGCGGACCTTACGCTCCTCGCCGGTGGCGCCGCCGGCATCGATCTGCCCGATCTGCGGCACGACGTTCCGCGCGAGATGATGCGGAAATACGTGGGCCGGCGGCTCGGCCAACCCGTCGACCACGGCACGCTCGTCGGCAAGCAGTTCGTCGAGCCCGGCGCGCCCGGCGCCGCTCGCGGCCTGATAGGTCGCCACGCGCACGGCTCGTAAGCCCGCGACGTTGCGGATCGGGGCCAGAGCCATGCACAGGATGATCGCGGTACAATTCGCCACCGGAAAGAGCCGGTCGCCCCGCTCGACCACGGCGCCGTTCACTTCCGGGACGACCAGCGGCGCGCGTTCGTCCATGCGATACGTCGAGCTGTTATCGATAACGACCGCACCGCGTTCCAGCAATGCCGGGACGAAACGCTCGCTCGCGTCCTCGCCGCTCGCAAAGAACACGACGTCGTATTCTGCGAGGGCCGCATCGGTTGCGGGTTCCACATCGAGCAGGCGCCCTCCGTAGCGCACCGCGTTGGCACGCGCGCGCGATGCGAAGAGGCCGAGCTTTCCAATGGGAACGCTGCGCTCTTCCAAAACGCGCAGGATCGTTTCGCCGACGACACCGGTCGCGCCGACCACCGCCACGGTAACGATGGCGCTACCCCTTCTCGTCCAAGAGCGCGTCCAGCCCGACGACGAGCCCTTGCGCCCGCATCACCCACTGCGATGCGGCCAACATCCCCGCCACGAACGATTCCCGCGAGAGCGAATCGTGACGAATCGTCAGCACCTCGCCGGTGTTGCCGAACAGCACCTCTTGGTGCGCGACCAAGCCGCGCAACCGGACGCTATGAATCGGGACGTGAGCAACCCGGCCCCGTTCGACGATGCGTTCCGCGGTCAACCTTGCGGTACCCGACGGCGCGTCCTTTTTTTGGTCGTGATGAAGCTCGATAATTTCGACGGTCGGGAAAAACCGCGCGGCTGTTTCGGCGAATCGCACCATCAACGCCGCGCCGATCGCAAAATTCGGTACCAACATCGCGCCGAGCCCGCGGTCGAGCGCCAAGGTCTCCAGCGCCGTCCGCTCCTCGGCCGTCCATCCCGTGGCGCCGATGACGGGGCGCACGCCCAATTCCAGCGCCGCCATCGAGATGGCAACCGTCGAAGGATGGGTCGTCAAATCGAGCAGCACGTCGGGAGAGAACCGCTGCACCAATTCATCCAGATCGTCGACGATCGATTCGGCCTCGACGCGTTCGTGCGCCAGGCCCCCTACAAACGTAACGCCGGGCGCGTCGAGCAACGCGGCATGAGCCACGCGACCCATGCGTCCGAGCGCACCGGCTACTGCAACGCGAACCACTCGGGAAGCTCCTTTAGAGTTTTTCCAACGGAGCGTACTTGAGCATCAGCATCTTCTGGCCGACGTTCGGGAAATCGATCGTCACCAGACCATCGCCGCCCGCGCCCGCCAGATTGCTGATCACGCCCTCGCCCCATTTCGGATGGCGGACGCGATCGCCGTTGTGGAGATTCATCTCCATGCCGGCGCCCGCCGATTCGTGAATCGCGACCTCGCGCCAGCGGCCGCCCGCCGGGCGCGGTAACGAGACGTTTTCGCTCTCGAGGACGACGATATTCGGCATCTCTTCGAGGAAGCGGGATTTCGGATACGAGTACGTGTTACCGAACAGCGCGCGACGCTGGGCGTACGTGAGGATCAGGCGATCCATCGCACGCGTCACGCCGACGTAGGCGAGGCGACGCTCTTCTTCGAGTTCGTCCATGTCGGTCATCGCCCGCGTGTGCGGGAAGACGCCCTCTTCCAAACCGGTGAGGAAGACGTGGCGATACTCCAGGCCCTTCGCGCCGTGCAGCGTCATCAGGGTGACGTACGACGAATCGGGATCGAGTGAATCGAGATCGCTGATAAGCGCGATATTGGCGAGAAAACCGGCAAGTGAAGCTTCCGGATCGTTACCTTCGTAATCGCGCGCGACGCCGACCAGCTCTTGCAGATTCTCCAAGCGCGCACGCGCGTCGTGCGTCTCTTCGGCTTGCAGTTCGCGGATGTAGCCGGATTCTTCCATCACGGCGACGACGAGATCGGCCACGCCCATGTCGTCGACGCGACCGCGGAAATTACCGATCAGTTCGGCGAAGCGTTCGAGCTCTTTGAGCTTCTTGGGCACTGCCGTGCGGAGCAAATCGCTATGGAAGATCGCTTCGCCGACGGAGACCTTCGAGGTGGTTGCCGCCTGGACGAGCGATGCGAGGGTCTGCTGCCCGATGCCGCGCCGCGGCACGTTGACGATGCGCTTGAATGCGAGCGCGTCCGACGCGTTCAGGATGTAACGCAGGTAAGCGATGACGTCTTTGATTTCGGCACGGGCGTAGAAACCCACGCCGCCCACCACGCGGTACGGAATACCGTCGGCGATCAGCGCCTCTTCGAATACCCGCGATTGCGCGTTGGTACGATACAGAATCAGGAAATCGCGATAGGCCGAACCCTCGCGAACCAGCTCCTTCACCTTCTCCGTCACGTAGCGCGCTTCGTCGCGCTCGGTCGCGGCGGCGTAGACCGTAATCGGTTCGCCTTGCATGCGATTGGTAAAGAGCTTCTTCGGAGCGCGCGTCTTGTTGTTTTCGACCAGCGCGTTGGCCGCGTCGAGAATCGTCTGCGTGCTGCGATAGTTCTCCTCGAGCTTGAAGACCTTCGCGCCCTTGAAATCTTCTTCGAAGCGCAGAATCATTTTGTAATCGCTGCCGCGCCACGAGTAGATCGACTGGTCGTCGTCGCCGACGACCGTGATGTTTTTATGCTTGGCGGCGAAGATCGCGATCAAACGATACTGCGCGATGTTCACGTCCTGATATTCGTCGACCAGCACGTACTTGAAGCGATTCTGGTATTTCTCGCGCGCGTCTTTATCGCGCTCGAGCAGATCGATCGTGCGCACGATCAAATCGTCGAAATCGAGGCTGTTCGATTCGGCGAGGCGGCGCTGGTATTCGGTATAGACGTTGCCGTAACGCTCGCCCAGCACCGTCGTCTGCGTTTCGATGTATTTCTCGGGCCAGAGCAGCGCGTTCTTGGCCTTGCTGATTTCGTGGAGGCACGAGCCGACCGACATCTGGCGTTCGTCGTAATCGAGATCGTCGAGGATCTCTTTGACGAGCTGGCGCTGGTCGGTATCGTCGATGATCGCAAACGATGGGGCGATGCCGATGCGCGAACCGTCGCGGCGCAGAATGCGCACGCACATGGAATGGAACGTGCCGACCCACACCTCGCGCCCGACGGCGCCGACCATGCGTTCCAGACGCGTCTTCATTTCGTTCGCCGCTTTATTGGTGAACGTGACGGCCAAGATGTTATCGGGGGCGATGCGCTTCTCGCCAAGCAGGTAGGCGATGCGGTGCGTGAGCACGCGCGTCTTGCCGCTGCCGGCTCCGGCAAAAATTAACACCGGTCCATCGGTGTGTCGTACGGCTTGCGATTGAACGTCGTTGAGGGCTTCGGTCTCCAGGATCATCTGGTAGATATTCGCCACGGGAGGCGTTTTCGCCTCGGACCGCAGAGCATGCCCAGCTTTAGGGGCTTGTCGCCCTTTTTTCGCCCTTTTCCTTCTGGATTTTTTCGGGAAATTAGCGGGCCGCGACCCGCAGGCTCTTTCCGCGCTGGGCGGCCAAGGCGTAGGAGGCGGCGAGATACGAAAGCGACGACTCGGCGCCCATATTATGGTTTACCCCATCCTCCGAGAGGCCATCGTAGCACCCGCCGTTGGCCGCCATGACGGCGCCTCGCGAGTTCTTGCCGTGGTACCACGCAAGGCCCAGCTCCGCCCGGGCAAGGTAGCCGGCTTCGGGAGCCACCGCGAAGGCCGCGAGCTCCGCATCGACCAGGCCGACCGCCTCCAGCGGCTGCTGCGCGTAGCGCGACCGCTCGCCGCCGCGCGGGTACCAGCCCTCGTTGCCGATCGGCACGTAGATGCCGTCCTCGATGGTGACGCCTTCGTAGAAGGCGAGCGTTCGCAGCCCCACGTCGATGAATCGCTGCTCGCCGAGCACCTTCCCGGCCCGGAGCAGCGCCTCGGGCAAACGAGCGTTGTCGTAGGTCATCACCGGTTCGAACCACTCCCAATCGTCGGCTCGCTCCCGTTCGTAGCGCGCAACCGAGGCCTGGCCGAGCGCTCGCAGTGCCGCCCGCGCTCGCGGCTCGGCATGCACGGCGCAAGCGTGAGCGAGCCCGATCATGGCGTAGGCCTCGGCCCGCGGATGCTCCAGCCATTCGACGCAGGCGACCGCTCGTTCGAGCAACCGCGCGCAGACGCGCTGCCACGCCTCGTCGCCGGCATAGCGCATGCCGTAGCCGAGCGACCACATCGCGCGCCCGCAGCTATCGTGCGTGCCCACGTCGTCGAGCCAGCTGCGATCGTAATCCATGAAGTTGTGGAAGCGCCCGTCTTCGAGTTGCGCGTTTTGCAGAAACGAAAGGTAGGTACTCGCCAGCCGCTGTGCGAGCGCATCTTGCGGCATCACGCGCTGATACGCCAGCGCGACCATGAACGCGCGCGCGATATCGTCGGTACAATACCCGGTCGAGCGATTGGGGATCGACTCGACGGCGTGCTGAATCACGCCGGTGTCGTCACTCAAGAGCGCGAGATACTCCAGGGTGGGGAGTGCGATCGCCATCCGTCGCTACGCCGACGTAACCAGCGCGAGTTCGCCGGGCGGGCAGAGTTCGCTGAAGAGGCGTCCGTAATCGCTTGCGACGTGCGGCCACGTCATCTGTCGCCCGAAGCGGTAGGCGCGCCGTTCGGTCGCGCGCCGCAACGAGGGATCGTCGAGCAGCATCATCAGGTTCTCCGCGATCGAGTCCGCGTCGCGGAACGAGCACAAGAAGCCCCGGTTGTGCGCGAGTAGCTCCTGTGCGTATAAGTACGGCGTGGAGACGATCGCCTTGCCGCAACCTACCGCATACGCGAGCGTGCCGCTCACGATCTGCACCGGGTTGAGGTACGGCGTTAGATAGATGTCGGTCGCCTGCAGATACGTCACGAGTTCGTCGAAATCGAGATACTTATCGATCAACTGCACGTTGCGCTGCAAGCCGTGTTCCAGCACCATGCTCTGCAACGACTCGCGGTACGATTCGCCCTCTTGGCGACGCACGACGGGGTGCGTTTCGCCCAGAATAAGATAGAGCGCTTCCGGATGGCGTTTCACCACTTGGCGCATCGCCTGGATCGCGAATTCGAGCCCTTTACCGCGATTGATCAAGCCGAACGTCGAAATGACGAGGCGCTGCCCGATACCGAACGAGGATTTCGCCGCATCGGTGTTTTGGAACGGAACGTCGGGCACGCCATGGTGGACGACGCGCAGGATGCCGGGGTCGATGCCATAGCGTTCTTCGAGCAGATGTTTGCCGGTTTCGGAGAGCGAGATCACTTTCGAAGCCTGCTCGCAGAGTTCGCGCGTAACACGTAACATCGTTTCATCCGGCTCCGGTAACACGGTGTGCAGCGTGATCACCACGGGCTTATCAACCGCGCGCAGCAGATCGATCAGCCATTCGCCGCGCTCGCCGCCGAAGAGGCCGTACTCGTGTTGAATGTTGAGGATCTCGGCCGGATGCTCGTTGATGAAACGCGCGATCTGCTGGTAGCTCTCGCGATCGTCTTGATTGAATCGCGCCACGACTTGGCTGCCGTACCGGCGCGCGTCGCCGCCCGGCTCGTCGACCGCGATCACATCGCTGCGCGCGCCGAATTCACGATCGAACGAGGTGACGACGTCGTTCATAAACGTCGCGATGCCGCACTCGCGGGGAGGAAACGAACCGAGAAAGAGCACGCGCGGAACCGCGATATCTGTAAGCGGATCCACGGTTCTCGGCAACATCTCTTTTCAACTCCAACGAAAAATTCTGTAAGCTATCGGTAGTCTACCCAACCAAGCCCAGAGGATAAACCTCGAACTAGCGCGCGCTCGCCGCCGTCGGGCCCACGCGACTGCCCGGATCGAGCACGGTGCCCGGCGCGATCGTCATATCATGCCCGATCACACTTCCGGCGCCGACGGTTGCATCGGCACCGACGTGGGAGCCCGAGGCGACGATCGATTCGTCGATATGCGCACCATCGCCCACCAGCACGCCGTCCCAAAGCACGGAATTCTTCACGACAGCCCCCGCGCCGATGCGGCAACCCCGCCCGAGGACCACGTTGGGCCCGATCTTGGCCGAGGGATCGACGACGACGTCCTCGTCGGCGTGCACCGGCTGGGTGACGCCCGCGTGGCCCTCCAGCGCCGCGACGCCGGCCCCGCTAATGCCCGGCTCGAGCGCCAGGGGCATGGAGCCGTCCATAATATCGCGGTGGGCCGCCAGATACTGCTCTGGGCGCCCAAGATCGATCCAATAATCGTCGGTCGTATAGGCAAACAGGCCCTTGCCGGCGGCGATGATCTGCGGGAAGGTCTCCCGCTCGATCGAGACCGGCCGCCCGGCCGGGATGAAATCGAGGACGCCCGGCTCGAGCAGGTACGTGCCCGCGTTAATTTCGTTGGTCGGCGCGGTACCGGGAGCGGGCTTCTCGACGAAGGCCGAGATCTGCCCGCTTTCGTCGTGGACCACGCAGCCGAAGGACGAGGGGTCCTCGACGCGGATGAGGTGGAGCGCGCCGAAACCGCCCTTCTCTTTATGAAAGGCCATCATCGCGCGCAGATCGAGGCTGGTGAGGACGTCGCCGTTGAGCACCACGAAGGGCCCGGTGATGTGCTCCTCCACGTTCTTGATGGCGCCGGCCGTGCCGAGCGGCGTCGCCTCGATGACGTAGGTAATCTTCATCCCGAGCTGCGAGCCGTCACCGAAATAGTCGATGATCGCCTGCGGCATGTAGCCCGCCGGCAGAATCACATCGCGAATGCCCGCCTCGGCGAGCCGCTCCATCGTGCGCGCCAAGAACGGCACGCCCATAATCGGCACCATCGGTTTGGGCGTCCCAAACGTCAGCGGACGCAACCGCGTCCCCTCCCCACCAACCAAAACGATGGCCTGCACCCTGGAAACCTCCTACAAAGACGCGTGAACGATAGCCGTATACCCAAGTGTTCGCCCGACCGCTCCGATCTTCCGCGAGCTTAGCGAATGTGGAGGCCACACAGTTGGCACCGCCGCCCGGTACGGTCAAAGCATGGACGGGAAATATGACTGGGTGCGCGTGCAGGCGTTCTACGATCTTGGCAATTCCTACCGAACATGCCGGCAAGCATTCGGGTTCGCGGCTCAGTCTTGGGTGAAGGCGATAAAACGCGGGGACATCGCCCCGAGGCCGCGGGAACGCAGCTTGAGCTCGGTACTGGCATCCAAGTCCTCGCGTCGCGTCAAGAAGCGAAAACTTGTCCGGGACGGGATACTCTCGGCCTGCTGCTCTCGATGCGGCATAAAAACGTGGCAGGGCCAGCCCATCACCATCCAGATCGACCACATAAACGGGCTCAGGGATGATTGGCGCATTGAAAACCTACGGATGCTCTGCCCCAACTGCCACAGCCAGACCCCGACATTTGCCGGTAGGAACCTCAAGCACCGAGACCGACCTGGTTGCAAGGACGCGGTTCCTTCGTGTAGTATAACCGTCGCTGCCATTCCCGGTTCGTCTAATGGTAGGACGCAAGCCTCTGAAGTTTGTTATCGTGGTTCGAGTCCATGACCGGGAGCGTAAATGGCCCTATCGTCTAGAGGCCTAGGACGCCGCCCTCTCACGGCGGTAACACCGGTTCGAAGCCGGTTGGGGCTACCAAAGAAACCGCATAACCATGCGGTTTTTTACTTGTTACGAAGGTTTTGTGGCACCGTTGTGGCACCGAGTCCCGCTCCGTGGCTAATCCGGATCCGACCGCCTCTCCCAACACTTCTCCGATACGGTCCGCGGCCGACCTTTGCAACGATTCCACG
>DAHUXY010000263.1 GCA_027315505.1 Vulcanimicrobiota bacterium
GACGTTCACGCCGGCGTCAATCGGTTCGTCTGGAACCTGCGCTACCCCGATGCCACCGAGGTAACCGGCTTTAAACCGCCGATCGCCGCCGGCGGCCTGCCCGACACCGTCGAAGGCCCGATCGTGACGCCCGGCCGTTATGCCGTCGTCCTCACCGACGGCGGATCGACCATCACCAAGCCGTTCGACGTCGCCCTCGATCCCCGTCTGCACGCGACGGCCGCGGATCTCGAGGCTCGACTGGAGTTGCAACAGCGCATCCACGCAACCCTCAACCAGCTCGACGTCACGATCGATCGCGCGATCGCAACGCGCGATCGTCTGAACGCCGCGATGGTTTCGCATCGCGTGACGGCGGCCAAGGCGCGTCCGGTGCTCGCCGCGCTCGACACGGCGATTCACGGGCTGGTCCAGCTCAAGATTCAGTCGAGTGAGGGTAGCTTGTTGCATGCAACCAAGTTACGCAGCCACCTCGCATACCTCGCGGCCGATATCGATCTCGCCTACCTTCGTCCGACCGCCGCCCAGTATGCGGTCTTCGAAGACCTCGACCACCAGGCCGCTGTTGGGGAGGCATCGCTCAACGCTGCGATCGCTCGATCGAACGTGCTGCTATAAGTAACGGCATTCGTCGGCGAGCGTCGCAGAGCGTCGTTACGCGATGGAGTTGATCGCCGCCATGGCCTTCATCGACGGAGCGATCGATACGCAAAAGCTGCACGTAGCGCTCGAGGACGCCGCAGCGCTCGGCACATCTGCTCAGCGGATACAGCACGTCCTTTCAAGGAGAGATACTCGTCTCCACATTCACGGCGGCGATGTACCGCGCCGAGGGTATGGGCGCCCCATAGCGGCGCACCGGAACGTAACGCGTGTTTAAGCTCCTTATCGCGCTTTACGTTGTGGCGCTGATCGCCGTTGTCGTCAGTGTGGATGTGCTGCTCTTCAGGCATCGCTTCCTGGAACGCCTGATGGTGAACGCCGGCATCGTCTTGGTGTTCGCGGCCTTCTATTTGAGGTTCCTAAAGAGCCGATAGGCTCTGCGCCGACGGGTACGCATTTTAATATGAGCTTCATATCGCTTTGACTTCGATTTAACATCCCGCTGCGAACATGAGACTATGCCGCTCTCTGTTTGCAAGAGGATACCGTTCATGTTTCCACCTCGTCGAATCGTAGCGCTCGCCGCGCTCGTGGCGACCGCGTTCCTTGCCCTATCGCCCGGCACCGTTCGTTCGGCCGAAGGGACGACGGTCTCCGGTCGCATCTTAGATATCGATGGCGGCTTTCCGGTGGTCGCCGCAAAGGTGACCCTCGATCGCGGCAATGAGGCCGTGGCCACGGCGGTCACCAGCGCCGCCGGCGACTTTCGGCTCACGTCGATCGCTCCGGGCGATTACTCGGTGCTCATCAACGCGCGCGGCTACGAATTGACGCGTGCGCCTGGGATCGTCATTTCCTCCGGCCAACGCTCGGTCAGCTTCGAAACGGCAATCCAGCGTTCGCGCGGAAATCCGCGTACGATCGCAACGGTCGCAGCGCAACGGGCAGCGCTTCAAACCTCGACCACCATCAACGCGCACGTTTCGGCTCCTCTTTTGCAGGATCAGAACTACATGCGGGCCGGCGACGCGTTGCAATCCGTCGCGGGAGTGAACACGAGCACGAGTTCCGCCGTCGGCGACGACCTCACGGTCAGCATTCGCGGCTTCGACCCGACCGAGACCGCAACGCTGCTGAACGGCCACCCGATCGGTCCGATCGGCGCATTTGGAAACGGCTTCGACTACCAGGTCTCACCGTTCTGGGGCCTGAGCGGCGTCA
>DAHUXY010000270.1 GCA_027315505.1 Vulcanimicrobiota bacterium
CCGCCGCCGGGACGATTCACCGCGATGATCGGAATGCTCGCCATCATCGCGAGCGCGCGGTCCTCGCGCTCGAAATCGATCTCCACCTTCTGGCGATCCACTTCCACGTAGCGAGAGATCACGTCGACCAGATCGCGCTTCATCTGCTCGATGATCTCGGGCGCGAGCGCGAGGTGGTCGGTCATGAGCACTAAGCGTAGCCGCTCTTTCGCGGTCGAGCTGGAATCGGATTGCCCGAAGAGTTTTTTGAAGAAGTCGATCATCATCGCTTTCCTCCGAAGATCGAGCCGAGCTTGCCGAAGAAACTCTCTTTGGGCTCTTCGGGTGCCGGCGCGGGGACGTCCTCGCCGGCGATGCGCGCGGCGATGGCGTGGTAGGCCGAAGCAGTTGCGCCATCCCGGCTGCGCGCGAGCGGTTCGCCTTTGTTGGTCGTAATGATAATTTCCGGTTCGTCCGCGATGACGCCGAGCAGCGGCAAGCGCAAGATCGCGTTCACGTCCTCGACCGAGAGCATTTTGCCCTTTTTGACCATGGCGGGGCGCAGCCGGTTGACGATGAGTTGCGGGCGGAAGGCGTTGCCGAGCAGTCCGACGACGCGATCGACGTCGCGAACGGCCGATACCTCGGGCGTGCAGACGACGATCGCTTCTTGGGCTCCGGCTACCGCGTTTTTGAAGCCCAGCTCGATACCGGCCGGGCAATCGATTAACACGTAATCGAACCGCTCGCGTAAGGCGTGGATCATGTCGCGCATTTTTTGCGTGTCGACTTCGTCCTTCTCGCGCGATTGGGCGGCCGCGAGCAGAAAGAGCGTCTCGTTATGCTTGTCGCGAACGAGCGCTTCGTCCAGCGTGACCTGCTCGTCGAGCACGTCGAGCACGTGGTATTTCACCCGGCTCTCGAGCCCGAGGACGATGTCGAGATTGCGCAAGCCGACGTCGGCGTCCACCAATGCGACCCGCGCGCCGCGCGCCGCGAGCGCGGTGCCGAGGTTCGCGGTCGTAGTGGTCTTGCCGACGCCGCCCTTGCCGGAGGTGATGACGATCGCCCGGCCGAGCTTTGCCGGAATATCGCCGGAGCGCGCTTCCGGATTCGTCTCGCTGCCGTCATCGTGAGGTTGCTTGAGCACGTGCATACCTTACCCCGCCTTTAGTGCGCCGAAGAGGCGTCCGAGAAAACCTTGTTGATCGAAACTCGTGAAGGCGATGGTTTCGCCCTCCAGCCTGCGCGCGATTTTGTCATAGATGGTCCGCAGCCGATTAGCTTCGTCCAGCACGATCGGTTCGCCGCGATTGGTCGTGTCGATGATTTCTTCGTCGTCGGGCACGATACCAAGCAAGTCGATCGAGAGAATTTCGCAGACGTCCTCGACCGAGAGCATGTCGCCGGTGCGCACCATCTCCGGGCGCAGCCGATTCACGATCAGGCGCATCGGCATGCCGCGTTCGGTAAGCTTACCGACGACGCGGTCGGCATCCCGAATGGCGCTCACCTCGGGCGTCGTGACCACGATCGCTTCTTGCGCGCCCGCGACGGCGTTGCGAAAGCCCGCTTCGATCCCGGCCGGGCAATCGATCAGGACGAAATCGGCGACTTGCGCGGCCTGATCCACGATATCGGCGAACTGCTGCTCCGAAACCGCGTCTTTATCGCGCGTCTGCGCGGCGGGCAAGATCGAAAGCGATTCGAAGCGCTTGTCTTTGATGAGCGCTTGCCGGAGTTGGCAGCGTCCTTCGGCGACCTCGACCAAGTCGAAGACGATGCGCTTCTCGAGCCCGAGGACGAGATCGAGATTACGCAGGCCGATATCCGCGTCGATTAAGATGACGCGATGGCCGCGCTTGGCCAACGTGGCCCCGAGATTTGCCGTGGTCGTCGTTTTACCGACGCCGCCCTTTCCGGATGTGATGACGATCTTGCGTGCGCTCATGCCTAACTCCCTAGGGTCGCGGTCAATTGCTCGAGTTTTTCGTATGGTGCGACGGCGATGCGGCCATCGCGAATGAATGCCGCCTCGGGTTGCGCGGCGCCCTCGCGTTGGCCTTCGTCGGCGGCGATAACCGTGGCGATCCGCAATTGCGTCGCGCGCAATTGCAGCGCGTAAACGCGCGCTTGAGCGTCGCCCTGAGCGCCGGCGTGGGCGACCCCTGCGAGCCTTCCAAAAACCAGGATGCTGCCGGTTGCTACCAGCTCGGCGCCCGGATTGACGTCGCCCACCACGACGATGTTCCCGACGTGGTGTAGCGCCTGCCCGCCGCGCAGGGTGCCGGTGTGAAAGAGCGTACCGGGCGGCGCCTCGACCGGATGAAGGGCCGGAGCTTCCTTGGCGCGATCTTTCGCGGACGGAACGCGCAGATCGACGCGCGGAACGCTCGCCTCGCCGCGGCTGCGGCGGTTGGCGATGTCGGCCCGGGCTCCGGCAAAATCGGCGACGAGCGACCGGGCGGCGTCCGAGAGCTTCGCCTCCCGCTTGGGGCGCAGGGCGCGCCGGCGGGCGAGCTCCTGGCCGGGGGCGGCCTCCAGGGCGAACGTCAGGCCCGCCGCGGTTGCGACCGGCTCGAGGGCCGGGGCGCCGCTCACGCCGCTCAGGGTAATTCCGCCGGCTTCGAGGATACGCCGGAGTTCGGCCAAGTGCGATGGCTCGGGCAGACGGGCGCCGAAGGCGGCGGTTGCGGCGCTGCCGCGGTAAAAACCGGGCCGCTCGAGCAGGCGCGCCTCAAGTTCGGGAAGGGCTTCGTCGAGCGAGCGCTCGCCCAAAGCGAGTTCGATCCCCATCCCGCGTCCGCGAATCAACGTCATCCGGTCCCGAGTTCAAAGGACGCGCCGGGCATACCCTCCGGTCTCCACACGGAACTCGCAAGTTCTTCTCATTATCCACATCTAATACACAGATTGCCCGCGTAACGTCTGGAGCTACCTAGGCGTTGTAGGGGGAACGGGCCTGGTAACCTCGGCCGGAAGATGTCGTAACAAGGATAACGTTCGTATGATGATGCGCCGTGTCGTTCCGCTTTTCACCGTGCTCGCGCTGCTCGCGAGTGCTATGCCGCTGCCCGCGCTCGCGCTTTCGACCCAGGCCGAGATCATGATGGGGCGCGAACAGGACGAACAAATCGTCACCAGCAGCGTGATCGAAACCGATCCGCTCCTCAACGCGTACGTCCAGAAAGTCTCGGACCGGCTCTGGAGGCAAGTAGCGCGTAAAGACTTGCCCTACTCGATCAAAATCATCAAGAGCACCGACGTCAACGCGTTCTCAACCGAGGGCGGTTACGTGTACGTGGACGAAGGGTTGCTCGACTTCGTGCAGTCCGACGACGAATTGGCGGGCGTGATCGGGCACGAAACCGGGCACATCGAGCGCCGTCACGCCGTCACGCTGCAAGCGAAGGCGCAAGCGCTGAACCTGCTCTTGGGTATCGCGTCCTTCGTATCGCCGTTGATCTATCAGTTCGGCAATCTCATCGAAGCCGGCGGTATCGCGAAGATGCAGCGCGAGGACGAACTGCAGGCCGATCGTTACGGGCTGCAATTGATGTCGCGCGCCGGATACGACCCGGACGCCATGATCACGATGATGCAGCACCTCAAGATGCTCCAGGATCAGAAGGCCGACATCGTCACCAAATACTTGCAGGACCATCCCGATCCCGGCCCGCGTATCGCCCATCTCATGGGCTACCCCGAACTCGATCCGAAGGTCGTTACCGAACAGCAACGCCTCGTTCAAGCGGCGAGCGATGAAGAGCGCGCGCGCTACGACTACTCGTCGATCAAACTCGCGCAAATCCTTAAAACCGACCCGAACAACAGCGAGGCGCTCTTGGACCTCGGCCAAGACGATTTGGCGCTGGGGCTCACCAGCAAGAGCGAACAGACGTTGGATCAAGCCTCGCAAAACGGTTCGGCCGCCGCGCGCGCGCAGGCGAGCCTGCGCATCGCGGCCCTGCGCCAGATGGAAGTGCAGCGCGTCTCGCTGACCCGCCCCAATCTCCAGGGCTTGCGGGCATCCATGCAACAAGCGCAGGCCACGCAATCGTCCGCCGCCGTGCAGATTCAGGCGCGACGCGACCAAGGACGCGACCAGCTCTCCGCCGTCAAAACGCGTTTGAACGCGCTCCAATACGAAGCGCCCAACCTGAGCGGCCTCAACGTTCGGCCGGGGTCGCGCACCGAAGCCGTCTTGAAGAACCTCACTGCGATCGGCCGGTCGCTCAATAGCGCGCTGAGCGATGCCGGCACGACCATCGGCGGCGTCGGCTCGCTGGAACGCAACAAAGAAGGCGGCCTGCTCAAAGAGAACGCCGATATCCTGGCCGAGATGCAAGCGCCGCTCAACGCGAACCCGATTCCGAGCGACTCGCTGGAGATATTCCCGTCGTATCCGGGCATGATCGCCGATCTCGACGCTGCCGACGGCGAGATGCTGCGAGCGGTCGATGCCTCACGCGCGTCGCTCACGATGCTCGATCAAGCCGCCGGCGACGTGGACGCCTTCCTCAAGCAGTTCCAAGAGGCCCTGCATAATACCGATTTTACCGGCGACGTGACGCCCACGGATTATAACGGCTTGGTTCC
>DAHUXY010000002.1 GCA_027315505.1 Vulcanimicrobiota bacterium
TCGCGCCTTCATCGCCGATATCACCCACGATTCGTACGATCAGGCGATCGTACGCGCCATCGTGACGCTGGCGAAAACCCTGGGCTTCGGCCTGATCGCCGAGGGCGTCGAAACCCCCGAACAACTCGCGTTCGTCTCCAAACTTGCCTGCGAACACGCACAGGGCTATCACTTCAGCGTGCCGCTCCCCGCGGCGGAGTTGTGCCGGTGCTTGGAGCAGGGCGTCCTTACGGCGTAGGCGCCGCCCCCGGACAATCGCTCAGCGTCGTGCCACCGTACGCGGTGGTGTGCTGCATGACGTACTGCACCGCCGGCGGCTCGGACGCGCGCATGCCCTTGGGCGGAAATTGAAAGAACGTCGGCACGTCGGCGTGTTTGAACGGATCCATGCGCTCGTTTTTATAGCGCCATGGATAATCGAGCGCGACTTCCTGCTGCGTGCCGTCGCTCATGTGGACGATCATCTTGACGTTGTCGTACACCCAGAAACCGGTAGCGCCATCGTAGTGTGGATCGCCGACCACCGAGAAGTCCACTTCTCCGCAAGCCGCAGCCTGCGAACCGCTCCCGGTACCGTTATCGCCCGTGCCGGTGCCGCTCGTGCCGCTCGCCACGCTCCCGGCGCCCTGGCCCTTTCCGGCCCCGGCACCCTGCGCCCCAACGGGAATATCCCAGATCGGTTTGGCGTGCGAGATATGCGGCGGCTTCGGGCGCGCGGCGCCGGCGTGGTGGATAATCTCTTTGTGAGCGGATTTCCCCGACGGAGCTTTGATGACGGTGCGTTTCTGCGGCACCGCAAGGACGATCGCATGGGTTACCACGGGTTTGGGTGGAGGCGGCGGCGGAGGCTTGGGCGTGGGTGTCGGGCGGGTGCCGATGGAGGCCAGCTGAACGTGCGAAACCTGCTGCTTGATGGGCGGCGGAGCTCCGGGCAGCAGGCCGGCGAAGACTTCGTGTATCGCAATCGATACCGCGAATGCGACGGCCATCCGGCGCCCGAACGAGTCGCCAAATAAAACGCCGAGCCATCCCGACGATGCCCCGGCGTTGCGTTTGGGAGGCCGGTTATTCAGGGTTGACGCCGTACGTTTGGACGTACCACTGCTTGAATTGGTCGTACGTCGGATAGTAGCCATATTTATGATAGAACCAATCGCGATAAGCGGATTGGCGGCGCGTGACTTGCTTCTGTTCTTCACGTTTGGCACGGACTTTGTGATTGTAATTGGTGACCAAGACGCCCGCTGCGGTCCCCAGCAGAATGAGGTTCCGCACGGTCGCGGCGCCGTTAGCGAGCGCCGGGGCGACCGAGCCTCCGGCGAGCGCCACCGTCAGCGCGGCGGCAAGGATTCGCTGTTTCATAATCGTTCTCTCCCGCATCGTTCGGTTCAAACGGTATAACGTAGAGGCCCACCCCGGCGTTCCTCGAATGCCCGTTCCCCGTGGAACTCGAACGGCATATTCGCGCAATCCCCGATTTTCCGATTCCGGGGATCCTTTTCCGTGACATTACCCCGTTGCTTAAAGATAAGCAAGGTTTTGCCGCGATGATCGACCTCTTCGTGGAGCGCTTCAAAGGGCGTCACATCGATTACGTCGTGGGCATCGAAGCCCGCGGCTACATGATCGGTGCGCCGCTGGCATACGCGATCGGCGCGGGATTCGTGCCGGTACGCAAGCCCGGCAAGCTCCCCTACAGTAAGCTCGCCGAGAATTACGCGCTGGAGTACGGCACGAACTCCCTGGAGATCCATGCCGACGCCCTCGACCAGGGCGACCGCGTCGTCGTCGTCGACGACCTGTTGGCGACCGGCGGGACGGCGGCTGCGACCCTGCGGCTGCTCGAACGCCTGGGGGCCCACGTCGAGGCCTTCGCCGTTCTCGTCGAGCTCGAGGCTCTCAACGGACGGGCGGCGGTGCCGAATCTCGATGTCGTTTCGTTCATCAAGTACTGATATGCATCTGCACCGTGGAGCCCGCGCCTTCGCATTGGCGCTCGTCGTCGTTGCGCCGTTTGCCTTCGTCGGCCAAGCGAGCGCTCGCCCGCATCCGACGCCCACCCCTGCGGCAACCGCGCCGCCGCCGGAGATTCCGTCGGTGCGCAAGGATGCCATTCAGCAACTCGTGCGCTGGCAGGCCGGCGATCTGGACCGCTCCTCCTACGATGCGGACTTCAACGCCAAAATCTCCGATGCCATGGTGCAGACCATCTCGACCGCGCTCGGGCAGAAGGGCGCGCTTCAATCGACCGTCTACCTCGGCCCGGTCCAGGTGGAGGGCGCACCCCCCGGGGTCACCTCGTATCTCTATAAGATGCAATGCGTCAACGGGGTGCTCTACGAGCGCCTGAGCATCGATGCCGACGGCAAAATTGCCGGCGTGCTGTTCCGCGACTCGCTCAAAACGCCGACCGGAGATTAACCGCAGGCTGCAACCCTTCCGCCACGCGAGCCGATATGGCACAATAGGCGGATATATATATGACCATCCAAGAGCTCATCGGCGCGGTTCGGGCCTACGATCCAGATCTGGATCCGCAGTGGCTCACGCGCGTCTATGAGGTGGCCGACCTCGCCCACGAAGGCCAGCGTCGCGCCTCGGGCGAGTCGTACATCGAGCACCCCCTTTCCGTAGCGGGCATTTTAGCCGAGCTCGAGATGGACCGCCAAACGATCGCCGCCGCGATTCTGCACGACGTGGTGGAAGACACCATGATTACCAGCGAGCAGGTCGCCGCCGAATTCGGCGAAGAGATCGCCGCGCTCGTCGAGGGCGTGACCAAGCTCACCCGCATCCCCTACCAGTCGAAAGAAGACGCGCAGGTAGAAAACCTGCGCAAGATGTTCATGGCGATGGCGCGCGATATTCGCGTGATCATCATCAAGCTCGCCGATCGCCTGCACAACATGCGCACGCTATCGAGCCTCCCGCCGGCCAAACAACTCGCGATCGCCCGCGAAACGCTCGATATCTACGCGCCGATCGCGCATCGGCTGGGCATTTGGAAGATCAAATGGGACATCGAGGACCTCTGCCTGCGATATCTCGATCCCGAGCCGTACCGCGAGATCGTCGAACGCGTCGCCAAAACCCGGCGCGAGCGCGAAGCCGACGTCGAAGAAGCCATTACGCGCCTTCGCGCGGAGTTTGCGTCGATGCACGTCAACGCCGAGATCCAAGGCCGCCCGAAGCATTTTTACTCGATTTACTCAAAGATCAAAAAAGGTCGCGATTTTTCGACGATCTACGACTTGACGGCGATTCGCATCATCGTCGATTCGGTAAAGGATTGCTACGGCGCGCTCGGCGCCGTCCACTCGATGTGGACCCCGCTACCCGGGCGTTTCAAAGATTACATCGCGAAGCCCAAGCCCAACATGTACCAGTCGCTCCATACGACGGTGGTGGGCCCGCAGGGCGAACCGCTCGAGATTCAGATTCGCACCTGGGAGATGCATCGCACCAGCGAGTACGGCATCGCCGCGCATTGGCGCTATAAAGAAGGCGGCGGCAAGGGCGACCAATTCGAGAACAAGCTCTCGTGGCTGCGCGCCTTGCTCGAATGGCAAAAAGACATGCGCGATTCGCGCGTGTTCATGGAAAATCTCAAACTCGACCTGTTCGATTCGCAAGTGTTCGTGTTCTCGCCGCGCGGCGACGTGTACTCGATGCCCGCCGGCGGGAACCCGCTGGATTTCGCGTACGCGGTGCATACGGACGTCGGCAATCATTGCGTGGGCGCGAAAGTGAACGGGCGCATCGTTCCGCTCGATTCGCAGTTGAGCAACGGCGATATCTGCGAGATCCTCGTCAATAAATCGAACGCGCGTCCGTCGCTCGATTGGCTTTCGATCGTCAAAACGTCCGGCGCGAAGCATAAGATCAAGCAATGGTTCCGTAAGGAGCGACGCGAGGAAAACGTCTTGGCCGGGCAAGAGTCGCTCGAGCAAGAATTGGCGCGCGCGCACCTGCGGATCGATCTCGCGCGGGGCGAACTGATCGATACGATCGCGCAGCGCATGAGCTACCCCACCGCTACCGATCTCTACGCCGCAATCGGCTTTGGCGACGCCTCCGCCCAGGCCGTCGCCAACCGCATCCGCGACGAGATCAAGAGCGACAACGTCGTCGATCTTTCGCGGGTGGTCTCGAAGGCTCCGGCGCGCAAGACCGCGCGCAAATCGAGCGTGCGCATCGCGGGCGTCGACGATGTGCTGGTGCGGCTCTCGAAGTGCTGTTCGCCGGTGCCCGGGGACCCGATCATCGGCTACGTGACGATCGGCCGGGGCGTGAGCGTCCATCGGGCGGACTGCCCGAACGTGGCTTACATGAATGCAACGCCCGAGCGCATCCTCCAGGCGCAATGGGTGGCCGACGCCGACCAGACCCACGCGGTCGATATCGAGGTTGAAGCCGTTGACCGTTCCCAGCTGTTACAGGATATCATGGCAGTATTTGCGGAGCTTAAAACGCAGGTGAGTTCGGTAACGGCGCGGGTCCGCCGCGATACCTCGGCGGTGACCAGCCTCACCGTGCAGATTCGCGATCTCGTCCATTTGCACAAGATTCTCACCAAACTCGGCGCGCTCAAGAACGTACGGCGCGTCTATCGCGTGACCAAACGCGAGAAAAGCGCGGGCGCATAGCCTCTTGACGCTCGAACAAGCCATCCTTCCCACCGCCGCGGCATTTATCGGCGGCGCAATCAACAGCGTGGCCGGAGGCGGGAGCTTTCTCACCTTTCCGGCGCTGATTTTTGCCGGCGTCCCGCCCATTCCGGCGAATGCGACGAACAACGCGGCTATGTGGGTTGGAACGATCGGCGGAGCTCGCGGCTATTGGAGCGACGTGCGCGAGCACAAACGCCTGCTTTTCTCGGTTGCGAGCGTTAGCAGCGTCGGCGCGCTTCTCGGTGCGATCTTGCTGCTACGTACGCCGGCGGTCACGTTCGCGCACCTGATCCCCTGGCTGCTGTTGTTCGCCACGACGGTGTTTGCGCTGAGCCCGCTCCTTACCCGGCATGCGCCGGACGGCATTCCCAGCCACTCGCCGTGGCAGATCGTATTGCAATTCTGCGTTTCGGTATACGGCGGCTATTTCGGGGCGGGGATGGGCATTTTAATGCTCGCGATTCTCACCTTTACCGGCCTGCCGAGTTTCAACGCGACCAACGGCATGAAGAACGTGCTCTCGGTCGTCATCAACGGCATGGCGCTCATTCCATTTCTATTGGCGCGCATCATCGACTGGCGATTTGCGCTGCCGATGGCCGTCATCGCGCTCCTGGGCGGCTATTTTGGAGCGAAGTTCTTTCGCCGCGTTCCGCCGCTACTCGCGCGATCGATCGTCATCACCATCGGTATCGCGATGACGATCGCATTCTTCGTGCGCCACTAAACCTCGGCGGTGGCCGCTTCGGGGACGGCGCTCTTTCGGCCGGCCATGGTGGCGTGGAAGCCGCCCATCCGTGGCTCGAGGTGTTGCGCGACCCACAGGTAGAGCGTCGGCACCACGACGAGCGAGAGCGTTGTGGAGACCAGCAGGCCGCCGATCACCACCGTCCCGAGCGGCGCCTGCGTCTGGCTGCCGGCCTCGAGGCCGATCGCAATCGGGAGCATGCCGCCGATGGACGCAAGGGTCGTCATGAGAATGGGCCGCAGTCGCAGCGGCGCCGCGTGGAGCACGGCCTCGCGCGCCGAGTATCCCCGCTCGCGCAATTGGTTGGTAAACTCCACTACCAGGATTGCGTTCTTTACCACGATACCCACGAGCATCAGCACGCCGATGAATGCGGTGAGGCCGAAGGCCCGGTGCATGAGAAAGAGCGAGAGCACGACCCCGGTGCTCGCCAGCGGTACCGCCACCATGATGACCAGCGGATGCAGAATCGATTCAAACTGCGATGCGAGCAACATATAGACCAGGATGATCGCGAGCAATACGATGAGCCCGAGGCTGGAGAACGTATCGCTTTGCTGCGTCACCGCCTCGCCGTACTGCCAGTGATAGCCCGCCGGGAGCGCGATGCCGTTCATGATCTTCGTCGCCTGCGTTACGGCCGCGCCGAGCGGGATCGAGCTCAGGCCCGCATCGATATCGATTTCGCGCAGCTTATCCTGGCGCGATATCTCCGAGGGCCCTTGCCCGAAGCTGATGTTCGCGATTTCCCCGAGCGGTAATACCGCGAGCGACTGCGTGCTGGCGCTGCCCGCGTTGGTCGCGGCGGCGGCGTTCGGAACGATCGAGCCGGCGCCGGATGCGCCGGCTGTTGCGATCGGGACGTCGAGATTTTCGATCGCCTGCAACGAGCGGCGCTGATCGGGCGGTAGCTGCACGATGATGGGGTACTGCGTGCCGTTGATCTGCATGTACGAAGCGATCGTTCCGGCCGTGGCCGTATCGATGATATTTGAAGCCGTCTGCGTGGAGATGCCCAGTTGGGCGGCTTTGGCGCGATCGACCGCGATATCGACTTCCGGCTGCGAAACGTTGATGTTGGTGTTGGGTGCCTGGATGCCCTGAATCTGAGCCAGCTTCGGAATGACTTTGAACTGGGCCAAGTTGTAGAGGGTGGTGATATCGGGGCCGTAGATTTGGATCTGCAGCGCGTCCTGGCCGCGGGCGATCGTATTCTGCACGATATCGATGGTGCGTCCGAACGCGCGCAGACCAGGGATCGGCTTGCCGGCGATCTTGCGGAACGCCACGATGCTTGCGCTCGAAATACGCGGGCCGCCCCTGCGCATCGCGTATTGGCCGGTGAGAGCGCTTTGCCACTGCGCGACGAAGCGCGCGGATTCATCGCCCGAAACGCTGGGCTTCATGGTGACGGAGAGATTCGACTGATTGGTTACGGCGGTACCCGTACCGATAAAGCCAGCCGTGCCTACCTGGGCGCCGACGTTGAGCACGCGTTTATCCTTGAGCATGCGCTGTTCGATATCTTCGGTAACGGCGTTGGTAACGTTGAGCGCCGTGCCGGTCGGCATCTGCATGTTGAAGCGTACGAAACGCGAATTGGATGCGGGGAAGATTTCCGTCTGCACCGCGCCGAGCTTGACGATCAGCAACGTGAGGATAAAGATCACGCCCGCTATCGCAACCACCAGCCCGGGCCGGTCTACGGCGCGAGTTAACACCCGGGTGTACCAACTCGCGAAGCGTTCGTACGTGCGGTCGAACGCGGCGGAGAAACGCGCGTACGGTCCCTTGGGCGCGCCGTTCGCCGTGCCGCCGTTCGGGTGCACCGCGAGCGCCTTGTTGCGAATGATGATCGACGAAAGCATGGGGACGGTCGTCAGGGCGACGGTGAGCGAAATGGCGACCGCAACCATCACCATTACGGCGAACGGCGTGAAGATGAGGCCTTGCAACCCCGGGATCAACACCAGCGGAACGAAGACCGTGATGACGGTGATCGACGAGGCGAGTACCGCGGAGAAGATCTCAGCCGTGGCGCTCTCGGCGGCGTCGCGCGGACTTTTCCCCAGCGACATATGCCGGTAAATATTTTCGATGACGACGATGGCATCGTCGACAATCAAACCGACGGCAAGTGCCAAACCCCCGAGCGTCATGATGTTCAGCGAGTAGCCGAAAATATAGGCGGCAAAGAGCGTGCCGAGCACCGAGATGGGCAGCGATATCGCGACGATCAGCGTGGTGCGCCACGAGTGGAGGAAGAGCAGGATGATGAGAATAGCTAGAATCGCGCCGTACATGGCCGTGTGTTCGAGCGCTTGAATGGCTTCGGTGATGAAGCTTTCCTGATCGAACACGACGCCGATCTTCATGCCCGGGTAGCGAGCCGTGATCGTATCGATCTTTTTGTAAACGCCGATTGCGGTGGCGACGATGTTGGCATTGGGCTGCGCGTTGACGAGCAGGCCGATCGCCGGCTTGCCGTTGTAGCGCTGGTAGCTGCGCTGCTCGCTGATAGCGTCGGCCACGCTCGCGACATCCTTAATGCGGATCGCGGACCCGTTCTTCGTCGTGAGGACCAGATTGCCGACTTGCTGCGCCGACTGTAGCAGCGCGTTGCTGCGCACCTGGTATTCGTTGGGGCCGACTTGGATGATGCCGGCCGGCAAGTTGAGGTTCTCTTGCTGGATGCGTGCGGTGATCTGATCGAGCGAGACGCCATAGCCTGCGAGGGCCCCGGAATCCGGTTGCACCATGATCGCGCGCTGCTCGTCGTTCGTAACGGTTACCGCCGCGACGCCGTCAACCGAAGCGAATTCATCTGAGAGCTGGTTGGTGAAGAGGTCGCCCAGGGCACGCAGCGTCATGTTCGGATCGGTGATGAACATGCGCACCACCGGCAGCGCGTTGGAATCGTATTTTGCGATCTGCGGCTGCTGGAGGTTGGGATCGTTCGGGAGCTGGCTGCGGATGCGATCGACCTGCTCTTGCACGTCGACGGCCGCCGTATCGATATTGGTCCCGAAGTAGAACTGCGCGGTGACCCGCGTCTGCCCTTCGGAGGACGTGGAGTTGATCTGCTGGATGCCGTTGACGCGGCTGACCGCGTTTTCGATCGGGCGGGTGACGAGGGATTCCATCTGCTCGGGGCCGACGTTGGGGTAGGTGACCGAGACCGTCACCACCGGCTGGGTGAAGTTCGGCAGCAGGGCGATCGGCAGTCGCGGGAGGGCGAATATCCCCAGAACGACGATCGCCAGGGCGATCATCGAGACGGCGACCCGGCGATTGACGGCAAAATGAGCGATGGACATGTATCCCTAGATGAAACCCGCCTGGACTGACAACCGGCTGAGAGGGGGCGCCGGCGCAGCCGCTTCATGCGTCCTTGCCGGGCGTTGCCCCATAGTGTACAATCCATGGGTTCTCGGGGGCCAGCCGGCCGTCCCGGGCCACCTGCCCACCCGCGCTATAGACGAGGTGGGCCGCCTGCCGCAAGCGGGCGTCCGAAGCTGGAGAGACTAGTGAACGATTACGAAGTGACCTACATTCTGCGCCCGTCGCTCGAAGAAGCCGACGTGGACGCGCGCTCGGCCACGATCGCCGAAGTGATTACCAGCCAGGGCGGCGAGGTGGTTTCCACCGAGAAGCTCGGCAAAAAGCGCCTGGCCTACGAAATTGACGACCTGCGTGAAGGCCACTACGTCCTGATGATTTTCAAGAGCAACGCCGCGGCTTCGAAGGAGCTGGAGCGCCAGCTGAAGCTGAGCGAAGACGTGCTTCGGGCCCTGGTGATTCGTAACGAGAAGCGGATGCTCACCCATCTGACCGCGCTGGCCAACGCCGCGCCGACGCCCCCGCCCGCGTACTAAGCCTCCGGTTTTCCTAAGCCTAGGCGTGCCATACTGTTGGCACGCCTAGGTGAGAGCATCGTTTGCGGTAATAGTCCGTTAGCATAGCGAGAGAGAGGCAATCAAACATGGCAGGTTCGTACAATCGCGTTATCCTGGTCGGCAACTTAACGCGCGACCCCGAGATCCGCTACATCGCCAGCGGCGCCGGCGTCGCGAAGTTCGCGCTCGCCGTCAACCGCCGCACGAAGCAAGGCGACGAAACGACGTTCGTGGACATCGTCGCATGGGACAAACTCGGCGAGACCTGCAACACGTATTTGAAGAAGGGCATGTCGGTGCTGGTCGAAGGCCGCCTCGTCATTCGCAAATACGACGACAAAGAAGGCGTTAAACGCACCGCGGTAGAGGTTGTGATCGACAACATGCAGATGCTCGGCTCCCGCCAGGACGGCGCCGGCTCCGGCGGTGGCGAGTACAGCGGCAACAGCGCCCCCCGCGCCAACGCAACAGCCCCCAGCAACGCCTCCAGCGCCGACGCCTTCGGCGACGACCTCGACGACGAAATACCGTTTTAGAAAGATGTCAATCTGTTAAGTTAAGTAGCAGCATCGTACTACGAAAGAACCTGTAATTCAGGGGAATTTCGGAGGATATGGGGCCGTGCTCACACGCGGCCCCTTTTCTTTACACTTGCAGCTTAACTTAACGAATTTTACTGCACTGTGGTATAAAAAATTAATGCGATGGGTGCTTCAACAGCCTTTGGTGTTCGTCTATGCGTCTGCGATAATGGCGAACGGCTGCCGCTGATAATCGGGTTGGACGGCCTTCCAGTGCCTCGCCCCAACCACTACGCGCTGCTCATCGGCCGGCCCCGGATCCAAGCATCGTCG
>DAHUXY010000015.1 GCA_027315505.1 Vulcanimicrobiota bacterium
CTCGATTCCCGGCACCGGGCGTCCCATCGATCCCGGATGAATTTCCATCGAGGGATAGTTTGCGATCATAATGCCGCCCGTTTCGGTTTGCCACCAATTATCGTGAATGGGGAGACCGAGCGTCTGTTGCCCCCAGAGCACCGCCGACGGATTGAGCGGTTCGCCCACGCTCGCGACGAAGCGCAGCCGCCGCAAGTCGTAGGCCGTTCGTGGTTCGATCGGCGAACGCATCAGCATGCGCACGGCGGTCGGCGCGGTATACCAAACGCTCACCGCTTCGCCGGCGAGGGTCCGGTACCAGCGCTCGGTATCGAACTCCGCCTCATCGCTAAGATTCGTGACCCCGTGCAAGAGCGGTGCGATCATCCCATACGACGTCCCGGTGACCCAGCCTGGATCGGCCGTACACCAATACACGTCGTCTGGATGCAGATCGAGTACGTAGGCCCCGGTGACGTAATGCATCACCACTGCCTCGTGAACGTGAATGGCCCCCTTCGGCATACCGGTGGTTCCGCTCGTGAAATGCAATAACGCCATGTCGCTTGGCTCGGTGTGGGGAATGGCAAAGTCCGGCGATGCGTCTTGCAGCAGCTTCGCGAACGACCACACGCCGTCGCCGACATGGTTTTCGATATCGGTGATCAGATAGTGCTGCAACTGCGGCAGCCGCTGCCGCAACGCGGCGACGTGCTTCTGATAGAGCCGGTAGGACGTGACGAGGACCCTCGCATCGCCGCGCTCGAGGCGCTGAGCGAGCGGCTCCGGGCCGAACGCGGAGAACAGCGGGCAGAAGACGCTCGTGTTCTTGAGCGTTCCCAGCGCGGCGACGGTGTGTTCCGGCACGCGTCCTGTTAAGGCAAAGACCCGCTCGCCCTTGCCGATATCCAGCGCGCGCAGCACGTTGGCGAACCGATTGGTGAGCGCGCGCAGGTCGGCAAAGGTAATGTCGCGCCGTTCGCCGCGCTTGCCCAGCCACCGGATCGCGACGTGCGTCGCGAGCGGGCCCTCGGCCTGGCGATCGACGGCGAGGTCGGCGATGTTGACCCCTGCCGAGCGCGGGGAAGGCATAAGCTCTTTCCACGCCGCGTCCCATCGAAACGATGCATACGTCCGTTCGTAATCAAGCATGTTCGGCGTCACCGCGAGGCCGGCACGTTTGAAGATCGGAGGCCAGGTCGCGCTCGCGTTAGACACGGATGCCTCGGCGCGAGTCCACATACACCCCCAGGCGCGCGCGTTCCACGTCGAATGCAACCGCACGGCGGATCGTCTCAACCGATACGAAGCCCAACAGGTCGCCGGCGGGGTTCATAACCGGCAGCTGGTGAAAGCCCGAACTCGAGAGGTGTTTCATTGCGTCCAGGGCATTGGTGCCGGCCTCGACGTGGGCGAGTTGCGTGACGGGCGTCATGATCGTTGCGACACTGCACGTGCCGTTGTCGGGCGCGACCTTCGCGAAATCGCTCAGCGATACGAGGCCGAGCACCGTCGCCCCCGATGCCACGGGAACGGCGCGGCGTCGTGTCGCCTCCATCACATCGAACGCCGCTTCGCACGGCATATCGGGCGTAAGCGGGTCGCCCGGCGGGTCGGCGACGTCTCCGCACCGCAGGAGGCTGAGTGGCTCGATTTCTGTCTCGGCGATGGACTGGCTCTGCGCCGTCTGCATGATGAACCAGGCGACGAGCATCGTCCATGCGCCCGCAACGATAAAGCCCGCGACGAATAACAACACGCCCCACAAGCCCAGCAACACCGACACGATCGTGCCGATCGTTCCGGCAATTTTTATCGCTTTCGAGCGGCTGTGCGTCACTCCCCAGGCGAGCGCGTGGACGATTCGGCCGCCATCCATCGGATATGCCGGCAAGAGATTGAACAATGCGAGCACGACGTTGATCAAGGCCAAGTAACCGAAGACCTGGGCCGCACCACCGCCCTGCGGCAGCGCAAGCCGGATTGCGCCGAAAAAGCCGCCGAGCACCAGGCTGGTCAACGGCCCGGCAGCGGCGATGAGCGCCTCGCTCGTTGCATCCACGCCGACCCGCTCCATCTGCGAGACCCCGCCGAAGGCAAACAGCAAAACCTCTTGCGTTGTGATGCCGTAGGCGCGCGCTACAAGCGCATGCGCGAGTTCGTGCACGACGACGCAGGCAAAGAGCGCGATGACCGTTATGAGAGCGGCGGGGATGCGCCAGGACGGCGCGATCGTTCCAAAGGGCCCGAGGCTCGAAGAGAGCGACCAAACGAGCAGCGCGAAGATGAGGAGCCAGCTCCAATCAATGCGCACCGATATCCCGAAAACGCGCCCGATCTGCACGTTTTCACTCTGGCCGTT
>DAHUXY010000030.1 GCA_027315505.1 Vulcanimicrobiota bacterium
TATCGAGCTTCATCCAGGCGATGCACGTCCGGTATCCGATCCTCCTGGATTCATCCTTGGCCACGAGCGCGCTAGGAGCAACCCTCATTCCAACAACGATCGTCGTAGGCCCCGACGAACGCGTAACGCACATCGTAAAAGGGCCGATGGATCTCAACGAGTTCCGGGCACTTATTGCGCGAGCGCGCCGGCCTTGAGCGCTCGCACGCGCGCTATCAGGCCATGGAAGGCGGACACGTAGTGCCGGATATCCCTGCGGTCGATAATAAAGAGCCGGTGCATGGGCACCTTGGTGGTCTTGTGAAAGTATATCGCCGCGATCGCCAGCGAAATGGAGTACGAGGCCGACGTGCCGATCGCTCCCGCTACCATGCCGAAGCGGTGAATCAGTGCGATGGTCACGATCGCGCACGACAGGGTTGAAACGCTCAATATGACGGTCATAACCACCGGCTTTCCTACCTGTTGGACCATGAACGTTCCGAAGAACGGCGTCGAGCAATAGGCGATGATCCCGGGGAGCAGCCATCGCAGCACTTCGCCCGCCGGCGCAAAGCGTGGCCCGTAAATCGCGGCGATCAACGGCGGTCCGGCAAAGAAGAGCACCAAGGCTGCCGCCCCGACCACCGTAAAGGCATGCCGGACGCACGTTGCCGTGAGCTCCGCCGCTCGCTCGAAGCTCCCCGAACAGACGAGCCCGAAAGTCGACGATGCCAGCGGCTGGCTCAGATGCCAAAGCATCTGGCCGACGCCGATCGCAACCGTATAGATTCCCAGCGCCGGGGCGCCGAGGAAGGCGAAGATGATGAAGATATCGATCTGGTAGTTCAACGCCGCTACGAGCTGATTGAGCGTTACTTTCGTGCCGAATTGCAACTGACGCTTTACTGCGGCCGCGACGTTATCGGCCGGCCCGTCATATCGGCGCGATATGTAAAAAGAACGGACCGCGATCGCTGCGTAGACGCCGATCCAACAGGCAAACAGGACGTCCAGGTTCGCACGAAATATGACGCACGCAACAAACGCAGCCGCGAAAAACGTCGCCGTTAGCAAGAGGTTTTGAACGTTTTGGATGCGGACGTTTCCATCCGCTAGCGGAAAGGCTAGGGACGTCTGATTGAACAAGGCGAAGGGAAATACCGCGGCGACGACGAGCAGAAGCGGTTGGTGCAACGCGAAGGATGCGACACAGAGCGCGAGCGCGAGCGACGCTGCGATAGCAACCATCACGCGTCGAAGCGCGTGCAGCACGGTTCCGCTCGCGATTTTGAGACGGCCGTATTGGTACGATACTGCCGCCGACTGACCCGACGATACCGTGAGGATCAGGCCCAGTACCGCCGCGACGTAGCTGAAGAGCCCTTTGTCGCCAGGACCGAGCGTGCGCGCGATGACGATACCGGTTGCAACCCCGGCTCCTTGGGCAAGCAATCGGATCGCGAGCGTCTCTGCAGATTTAGAAACGATGCTGGGCACATCTCTACCATAGCAGCTCTCCGCTGCGCGTTGGCCCTAGGTGGCATCGGAAGCCGTTAGGCCTTTGGTCCTCGCCGATAGAAGAAAGGCCCGAACCCGCGGGTTCGAGCCTTGTGCTTTTCATTCGCTGCGGATCTTAGCGGGCCGAAGCGAAGAAAACTTCCGTCGCGGTTTTGAAGATGAGCGAGAGGTCGAGAAGCAGCGACCAGTTTTCCAGGTAGAATAAGTCGTAGCTAAGTTTTTCGCCGATATCCGATTCTCGCAGCGTGCGCGCCATGTGCAACTGGCTCCAGCCCGTGATTCCGGGCCGCACGAAGTGGCGCTCGTCGTAGCGCGGAAGCGTGCGGCGAAAGACCTCGACAAAATAGGGGCGTTCCGGGCGCGGCCCGACGACCGACATCTCGCCGCGGAGCACGTTGATGAACTGCGGGAGTTCGTCGAGGCTGCTGCGCCGCAGAAAGCGGCCGAGCCGCGTGACGCGAGTATCCTCCGGCCGCACCCAGACCGGCCCGCATTCGGCTTCGGCATTGGTGCTCATGGACCGAAACTTCAGCATCTCGAACGGTTTTCCGAACTGTCCCACGCGTGTCTGGGCATACAAGACGGGCCCCTTATCGCCGAGCTTAATCGCCAGAGCGATGATGCACATCGGGAGGGCCGCTACCGCGAGCGCGGTCGAGGCGACCACGATATCCAGCACGCGCTTGAGAAAGCCGGCGAGCGGCGTACAGGCGCGTAGCGAGCGGGGTACGAGCAACGCCTGCTGCCCTTGCAGGCGCAGGTCCAAAGAATAGGCGTGCGATACGACGCGGGGCAGCGCGAACGCGATGTCCATGCTATATCGCTGCGCCACGCTCACCAGCACCGGGATGAAATCCGGGGGAAGCAATTCCGTAAGCAGCAATCGTTGGCAACCGTGCGAGACCGCCCGTACGAACCAATCGGCGCTCGTTATCGTCGTCTCGTTTGCGACATTGTTCGAAAACGTCGACTCTACGGGATCGATGATGAGTTGAAACACGCTGCAGGAGGGCGGGAAATTCAGCGACTGGATCGCGGCTTCGACCCGATCCTTGCAGCCGACTACCGCTACGCATTCCGTTCGCGAAGCAAAAACGGTGCTTCGCATGGCGTGCAGTGCGGCGCGCACGCTTCCGACGCCAACCACCGCGAACGCTAATGAAAGAAGCAGCATCAAACGCGACGTGGATACCGCCGGCAAAAGGGTGAAGAGCATGAGCTGCGGGACGACGCCGATGCAGAGGGCGGCGGTCGAATAATACACTTCGTCCTTGGTCGAAAGGGCAAAGGTGCACCTGTACAGGCCGAGCCGCTGGAACGTGACGAGCCAGATGGCGATGAAGATAATCGCCGTATGGGAAAACACGTAATACGTGTCGGACACCGATTCCGTTCCCTGAACGATGGATGCGGCGAGATACGTTGAGATGAGAAACATGCACACGTCGGCGCCGGCGAGCACGGCGACCGAGCTCCGTGAGAAACTCGCCGGCTTCTGTTGCGGCTTTGCGGTGCTGATCTGTCTCTCTAGGAGGTCGCGGGTAGCGGTTGACGCGTTAGGATCGGGCGACTCCTTGGGAATAACCATCGCTGCCATGGCACAAGCGTACGCTGAAGCAATACTGGTCCATAGAGACCTCCAGGGTGGACGAAGGCCTCCAATGCACCCGACCACAGGACTCAAGGATACCCAAAAGCCCCAACGCAAAGCCATCGTCATGGACACGCTACGCGATTCGCGCCGCATTCTGGTCATCACGCAGTTTTTTCCGCCGGAGACCGGGGCTGCAAGCCACCGCGCCGGCGCCTTTGTCAGCCGTCTAGCGGAGCGAGGGCACGAGGTGACGGTCGTTACCACCCATCCAAGTTGGCCGACGGGTGAACTAACCGAGCCCTACCGGCGAAAGCTTTGGAAGCACGTGCGCCGGCCGGACGGCGTGCGCGTGCTTTCCGTCTGGTCGTATGTCACCCGATCGTTCTCCCGGCGTTCCAAGCTGGCCAATATGCTGACGTCGGCGGTGGCGTGCTCCGTCGCAGCGCTGTGCTGTCAACGCGGAGCCGACATCGTGTACGTGAGTTCCCCGCCCATAACGCTGGCGCTTCCGGCCCTGCTTGCAAGCTTTCGGTACCGTGCCAAACTCGTGGTCGACGTTCGCGACGTGTATCCCGAAGTGGCGGCACGAATCGGCGAATGGAGCGAATCCGGCGCGCTCTACCGCATTGTCGGGCACGTTGCGAAGGCATTATATCGCAGGGCCGCGCTCGTCACGTGCGTGACCGAAACGTGCGCGCAGGCGATCCGTGCCCGCTCCGAGGGGCACACGAACGTACGGCTCATTCCTAATGGGTACGATCTGGTGACCCCCGCCCCGGAAGCTCCGTTTGTGAAAAAGCCGGGGGAGTTCGTTGCGTCGTATACAGGCAACCTCGGCCTAGCGATCGGCGCGGAGGTCATGGTGCGCGCCGCCCATCTTCTGCGGAACGACCCGCGATTTAAGCTGGTGTTGGTTGGCGACGGCGCCGAGCGCCGACGCATCGTTGAGCTCATCGAGGAATTGCAACTCGCCAACGTCATCGTATTGGGGGCGCTCGATCGCCGGCGCACGTTCGCCGTTCAGGCGCTCTCCGACGTGTGCGTTATTCCGTTACGCAAGGGCGTGGTGGACAGCTTGCCGACGAAAATGATGGACGCGTTAGCGCTTGCGCGCCCGATCATCGTCTGTGCCGACGGCGAAGCCAAACGCTTTGTGGAGGCTGCAGGCGGCGGCGTGGCCGTGCCGCCGGAGGATCCCCGCGCGCTGGCCGATGCGTTGATGCGGTTTGCGCGCGATCCGCGGGCGTTATCGGAAATGGGTAAGAGCGGCCGAAGTTTCGTACAGGAGCGCTACAACCGCGCCAGCCTAGCGGAAGCGTTCTGCGCAGAACTGGCGCTGTTGTGCTGAACCGCGCTCCGCATGAGCGACGTCAGCCGGCGCGCATTCGCCGATGCGTCGTAATGCGCTTCAACGTACCGGCGGGCCGCACTTCCCATGGAGCGCGCTAGGAGCGGATCCTCCAGGAGACTCCGCATGGCGCGCGCGAGCCCCGCGATATCGTGCCGTGGAACGAGCAGACCGTGCGGGTGGAAGACCAGCTCCGGGACGGAGCCGCTATCGGTGGCGATGCAGGGAAGGCCGGCAGCCATGCCCTCGATCAACGAAACCGGCACGCCTTCTTTCAAGGAGCCTTTTTGGATGCTCGTCAGGAGCATGGCACGGTAGGTCCCCGCTCGCATCATCCCGAGCAAGGCATCGTGCTCCACGTGACCGAGCAGGCGAACCTCGTCCTCCAGTTCGAGACGCCGGATGCTGTGCTCGATCTGCGGGCGCAACGGCCCATCGCCGGCGAGATCCAACCGAAAACGGCAGCCGGCGCGGCGCAAACGGGAACACGCTTCGAGAAGTGCGTCGTGCCCTTTCACCGGTACGAACGATGCGGCACATAAGAATGCCGGGTCTTGACGCGACGTATCGAGCGCTCCGGCACCCGGCAGATGGGCCCCTAGCCGTACGCACTCGATCGCATTGGGCCGGCCGCTCGTTTCGCGCAGCGCGCGCGCACCCTCTTCCGAAATAGCCCGAATGAAAG
>DAHUXY010000043.1 GCA_027315505.1 Vulcanimicrobiota bacterium
CCTCAAGCCGGTCGGCCGTGCCTATGAAGACGATGCGGTCCGGCGCACCCAACGCCTGCGCAATGGCGATTGCCGGGTAGAGATGCCCGCCGGTTCCGCCGCCGGCAAACACCACCGCCCCGTCACGCGGGTTCATTCAGCGCTGACGCGGCGGTGGCGGCCGACGTTCGCAATGAGCGCGACGGCGACCAGATTGACGATCAGCGAACTTCCGCCGAACGAAATAAACGGGAGCGGCACGCCGGTTACGGGCCACGACGACGTGACGACTCCGATGTTGATGAAGGCTTGGATGACGATGAGGGCCGTGCAGCCCACCGCTAAAAAGAAACCGAAGCGATCGGACGCGGCGATCGCGATGCGAATCGCGCGGTAGGCGAAGAGGAGAAAGAACGCGACGACGGCGAGGGCACCGAGCAGCCCCAGCTCCTCGCCCAAAACGGAGAAGATGAAATCGGTGTATTGCTCGGGCAGATAGAAGAACTTCGCGCGCGAGGCGCCCAAGCCGACGCCGAACAGGCCGCCGCTCCCGAGCGCGAGCAACGATTGCACGATATGAAAACCGGTGTTGAGCGGGTCGCGCCACGGATCGATGAAGGCGAAGATGCGCGCGCGCTTATACGGGCTGGCAAGGATCGTCACCACCACCGGCGGGACCGTCGCGAGGAAGATCGCAAAAAGGTGCGCGATGCGCGCCCCGGCCGCAAAAAACATCGCAAACGCGATCATCGCGAGCAGGCTCGCGGTGCCCATATCCGGCTCTTTGAGAATCAGCACCGACATGATCGCCACCGGTATGCACAGCGGGATCAGCCCCTTGGCGAGCGATACGATGCGTTCGCCGCGCTGCGCGAGCATCGCCGCCAGATACACGACCAGCGCGAGCTTCGCAAATTCCGAGGGCTGGAAGCTGAGCGAATGGATGCCGATCCAGCGCCGCGCACCGTTGACGACCAGCCCGACGTGCGGGACCAGCACCAGCAGCAGGCTCACGACCGAGGCCACCAAGATGTACGGCGCGGCGCTCTTGAGCTTGTGATAATCGATGCGGTAAGCGCCATAGGCGACGGCCGCGCCCACGACGAGCCACACGAACTGCCGCTTGACGAAATACGCCGTATCCCCGCTCTGCGCGTACGCGGTCGCGCTCGATGCGGAGTAGATCATCACCAGGCCGATCCCCACCAGCGCCGCAACCGCGAGAAACAGCAGCGTATCGGGCGGCGTCGCGATGTACGGGCGCGAGGTTGCGGTGGTCCGCCTCTCGCCTGCGGAACGCGGCTGGACACGAGCGGCGTTACGCATCGGCGTGCTCCTTGAGCGCTCTGACCGCGCGGCTGAATTGCTCGCCGCGATCCTCGGCCGAGCGAAACATATCGAACGACGCGCAGCCGGGCGAGAGCACGACGACGTCGCCCGCCTTCGCGAGTTCCGCCGCCCGCGCGACCGCGTCGTTCATGGTGGCGGCATGCTCGGTTGGGACGCCGTGCGCGCTGGCCGCAATTTCGCCGGCCGCTTCGCCGATCACGACGAGCGCCTTGGCGCGCCGGCGAATCTCTTCACCCATTTCGGCAAATTCCGTCCCTTTCGAACGCCCGCCCGCAATCAACACCACGGGCCGGTCGTACGCGCGCAGAGCCGCGACGACCGAGCCGGGATTGGTCGATTTCGAATCGTCGACGTAGAGCACGCCGTCCACTTCGCCCACGGGTTCGAGCCGGTGCGGCATCGCGCGGAAGGTTTTGACGCCCTCGCGCAACGCGCGAATATCGCAGCCGATCGCCAGTGCCGCCAGCATCGCCGCCATCACGTTCTGCACGTTGTGTTCGCCCGCAAGCGGGATATCGCCGCGCTCGACCGCGACGACGGGCCGCGGGTCGCCGGCGACCGGCGCGTATACCACCGCATCGCCGTGGCAGTACATCGTCGCGGGCTCGCGCCGTTCTCCCAGCGTAAACCATAGCGGCCGGGCTTGCAGGCGCGATTCGGCCGCGGAGCCCTGCAGCGCCGCGATGCGCTCGTCGTCCAAGTTGCCGACGAACGTATCGGTGCGCGACTGATTGGCGAAAATGCGAAACTTCGCTTCGGCGTATTCATCCATCGAGAAGTAGCGATCGAGGTGATCGGGCGCGATGTTGAGCAGCACCGCGACGCGCGGCTTGAACGAGCGGATCGTTTCCAGTTGGAACGAGGAGACCTCGGCAACCACCCACTCGTCGGGCGCCGCGTCGACGACCTCGGCGATTAACGGGTTGCCGATGTTGCCGCCCACGCGGACGCGCAGGCCGCAGGCGCGCAGCAAGTGGCCGATGAGCGCGGTCGTGGTGGATTTGCCCTTCGTGCCCGTTACCGCAATCATCGGCGCCCGGCAGAGCCGGTAGGCCACTTCGATTTCGCCGAACACCGGAATGTTCGCGGCTTGCACCGCGCGCACGACCGGCGACGTAAGCGGAACGCCCGGCGAGAGCACGGCGGCGGTGAACGAGGGCAACAGCGGTGCGAGCGCGCCGGGCGCGACGAACTGCGCGCCCGCGCCCTCGCTGAGCGCGACCGCGTCGGCGAGCTGGGTAATCGGCTTTTCGTCGGTTGCGTGAACGCTCGCGCCCCGCTCGCGCAGCACCCGCGCGCTCGCGAGGCCGCTCTTGCCGATGCCGATAATCAACACGCGCTCCGATGCGCCAAAGGTTCCGAGCGCGCTCATCGCACCACCGCCAGCGCCGCGACGGAGAGCAGGAAGGACGCGATCCAAAAGCGCGCGGTTACCTTGGTTTCAGCCCATCCGCCGAGTTCGAAGTGATGATGGAGCGGGCTCATGCGGAATATCCGTTTGCCGCCCGTCGCCTTGAAGTAGCCCACCTGGAGAATCACCGAGAGCGCCTCGGCCACGAAGACCCCGCCGATCAAGAGCAGCAGCAGCATCTCACCCTCGAGAATGGCGACGCCGGAGAGCAACGCGCCGAGCGCAAGCGATCCGGTATCGCCCATGAACATCTTCGCCGGATGCCGGTTGAACACGAGAAAACCGATGCACGCACCGATGCCCAAGAGCGCCGCTTCGGTCGGAGCGGAGAGCGGCATCGAGAAGCCGACACCGGCAAGCACCACGAGCGGAGGAATCATCGTTCCGGTCGCGAGCCCGTCGAGTCCGTCGGTCAGGTTCACCGCGTGAATCGT
>DAHUXY010000075.1 GCA_027315505.1 Vulcanimicrobiota bacterium
GAACGCCGCATTATTCGCGCGATCGCATCGATCGACGATCCGGACGCCGCCGCCCTGCTCCGCCTGCGGTTATCGATCCTCTATATCAATCGCCAGCAAGATATCGGATCGCTGCTGGACGCCATTATCACCGATCCGCGAGCTCCGCGCTCCGCACAACTCGAGGCGCACGCGTTGTTGGCTGTGGATTGCGCGCGCAAAGGGTCGGCGCTCGAGGCAAAGCGGCATCTGGACGAGGTGGAGGCGTCGCTCGCGGGGATCGAAAGCGGGGAGCTGCTGGCGAAGCTCCTTCAACGTGTCGGCCTCGCGCGATTCGAGTTGCACCAACCGGAGGCCGCCAAGGCGCTGTTCGCGCAGTCGGCCCAAGTTGCAAGCGACAACGCGCTGTGGAGCCTCGTCGCGCGTTCGAACAGCGCGCTCTCGAATCTCGCACTGATGTCCGAGAACGATATTCCCGGTTCGGAATCGTTCGCACAGCGCGCGGCCTTTGCCGCATCCAAAGCGGGCGATCACTTCGATTTGCAGACCTCGCTCCTGCAACTGCTCACGATCGAAACCAAGCGCGGTAACGCCGAGCGAGTCAGCGCGATCGAGCGAGAACTCGGGCAACTGCCCTCGGGCGACCGTACGCAGGGCGTATTTTTGGCCGCGAGCCAAGGCCACCGCGCGGCGTGGGCGGGGCGTTTGAGCGAAGCGCGCCGGCTCTTCGGTAGCGTGGTCCAGCGACAACCGCATGCGTTCGATCGCGCGGTGACGCAATCGATCTACGCGCTGTGCTTGGCGTTGGACGATCTGCGGACGGACGCGCGAGCGGCGGCGGCGCAAGTGCTCGCGCTGGTCGACGAGGGCGACGTGCGGCCGGACGGCGTCGGATCGCTCTATTTCGAGGCGGCGGTGCTGTTCTGCGCGTTGGTGGAGGTGGTGAGCGAACGCCACACCGCCGCCGCCAAAATCCTCAAACGTCCGGCGGTCTCCTCGCATGCCGCGATGGCTCACATGCGTTCGTGCGTGGACGAAGTGCTGCGCATCTCGCGTAGCCCGCAGTACAGCGCGCCCGGATTCGATGGCCAGCTCGAAGCGATTCGCGACTTCGGTCTGGGCGGCTACGCGCGCCTTATCGTCATGGCTGCTGCGGCGGTCGAGGCCCGCCATTCCAGCGGCACCGCGGAGGTGCGCCTCACGCCGTCCGAGGCGCGCATTCTACGCGATCTCGCACAAGGGCTCACGCCCAAGGACATCGCTGCGGAGATGGGGCGAAGCGTCTTCACCGTCCAAACCCACATCCAGAACGTCATCGACAAACTCGGCTGCCACGGGCGGGTGGAAGCGATCGCGGTTGCGCGCCGGATGGGCTTCCTGTAGACTCGCTTCGAAAACGAAGCTACTGAACATTCATTAGAGACACCCCATCCTCGAGAAGCTATCGTGAACGAAGGTTCCAACGCGCTTGCTAAGGATGTCTGTCATGTTTTCTTTGCTCCACGCCTGCCTGGCTGATTTCAGCCTCGCGGTGTCGATCGCTCACCACCTCATCCACATCGTCCCGTTGGACTCGCCCATCACTCCGGTCGGTTAGGCGGGCCTTCCCGTGCCTGTTATTCGGACGCTGGCCGCCTTAGGCGCCGCCTTGGGACGCGAGGTTCCGGCCTTAGCGGAGCGCGCCGCGGCGCATCTCACGCCCAAGGCCGTCTATTCCGAGCCTTCCCTCGAGGTCTCGGTCGAGACGCTGCTCGATCGCCTCTGTCTTTCATTAACGCTGGCCAAGCCCGTCGGTCTCCTTGGCTGGGCCGAACGCGAGTCGGAGCGGCTCGGACGCGGTACGGTTATGGAAATGCTTTCGGCGGCCACGTTCGTGCTCGTCGAGGCCGGTTCGCAAACCGATGTCGACCGCCGGCGTTTCTTGGCCTTCCTCGACGTCCTGGCTCAAGAAGTCGAACGAGCGACGCTCGGCTCCGCCCAGGGCGACGAGAGCGCGTCGCCTGCCGAAGCGCAGGCCATGACGGCGCTCCTCGCGATGTTGGCCGAGCGCGACTACGTGACGTGTTGCCACTCCAAAGCGACCGCCGAATGGGCCAAGCGGCTCGCCACGGCCATGGGCCTGGCCAAGGATTCGGTGGACTTCATCGCGCTGTGCGGCCTCGTGCACGATATCGGCAAGGTCGCGACGCCCGACGAGATTCTCGGTAAAACCGGGCCGCTCACGAGTGAAGAGTGGGAGATCATGCGCGAGCACTCGGCTGCGGGCCAGAGGATTTTAAGCCAGATTCCTTCGCTCCAACGCTGCTCGGTCGTGGTTCGCGCGCATCACGAACGCTATGACGGGGCCGGTTATCCTGACGGTCTCTCCGGCATGAGCATCCCGCTCGACTCCCGGGGGGTCGCGGTCGCCGACGCATTTCACGCGATGATCAGCGAGCGCCCGTATCGCCAGCCGATCTCTCCTCGGCAGGCGCTGCAGGTCCTCGCCGAAGGGCGAGGCTCGCAATGGGATCCCGAGGTCGTCGATGCGATGCTCGCCATGTTCAACCGTCGCGCAGCCGTCGTTCGGCATACGGACTCGCAAATTTCCTCTGCATAGCCCATGGGGTTATGCGGAGGGAAGTCCGTCGTATCGGGTGGTGGGCAAGGGGCGTCGAATTGTTGCGACGCCCCTCTAATTTTACGATGCCACACAGTTGGCATCCGGCCCCCGTACGCTGCGTCTATGAATGGATATGTCATCGGGGCCGGAGCGTTGCTCCGCACGGAACCCAGGTCCGGCATCGCGGCCGCCGCGCTGCACGCGCAGACCGACCCGGGCATCGCCGCCGGCGTCAAAGCCGCCATCGTCGATTTCGAATCGTCTTCGAGCGCCGAACTCTCGCAGGTGCTCGTGCTCGCCGCGGGGTGGAGCGCGCGCCGGTTCGAATCCGAGGTCACGCTCCCGCTGCTGAACTACGGCGAATGCTCGCTCCTTGACGTCCTGGCCCTCCTGGCCAAAGCTACGGGCTCCAGCGAGGTGCACGTCTTTGCGCGCTGGCTGCCCGGCGAGGGACTGGTGGCCGCGCTTGCCCGCTTCGGGGTGTGCGTCGTGGCGCATCCGCTGGAGACGATCGCCCAAGCGGCCCTGATTTCCGGCGGCGCCTACACCCGTTGGCCACACGTAGTTCGTGCCGCCTAGGCCGGAATTCAGGCATCTCCAAGGGGCAAAGGGCACGATCAGCCGTACATGATCACTATGACGAACGCCCGAATCGCCGTTATCGATGACGACCGCATGGTCCGCGAAATGCTCGAGCTCGGCCTCTCCCGTGAAGGCTACGAAGTGCGAACCGCCGCCGATGGGCAGGCGGCGCTCGAACTGGTCCGCCGATTTGACCCGGAACTGATCGTTCTGGACATCATGATGCCCAAGATCGACGGCCTCACGCTTATTCCGATGCTGCGCGAACTGACGCAAGCACCGATTCTCATGCTCACGGCAAAAGGCGGGACCGAGGACAAGGTCGTCAGCTTGAGTTCGGGTGCGGACGATTATCTCGTCAAGCCGTTCGTCTTCGAAGAACTGATCGCACGGTTGCAAGCGAAGCTGCGACGTCCGCAGTTGATCGAAGAAAGCATTCTTCGCTGGCGAGACATCTCCATCAACTGCGACACGCGCGAAGCGTGGCGCGGCCGCGACGCACTGGATTTTACGCAGCGCGAATTCGATCTGTTGACGGTCTTCATGCGCGAGCCCCGGCGCGTTTTTAGCAAGGACCATTTGTTGGAATTGGTGTGGGGACACGATTTCGAGGGTGGGCCAAACATCGTCGAAACGTACATCTCGTATCTTCGTGCAAAGATCGATCGGCCCGGAGAACCCGGCTCGTTCATACGGACGGTTCGCGGGGTCGGGTACGGCTTGTCGCAGTCCGCATGAAGTCGTCCCTAGCGGCGCGCCTCTCCGCGCTCTATGCGACATTGCTGGGGATCACGGTCGTGATCGTGATCGTCGCGTCCTCGATCGCTTTGGTCGTCGAGCTCACCGGCTTTACCGGCGACGTCGTTATCGCCAAACATGAGGAAGCACGGCTGATCACCGAGCAGTATCACGAGCAAGGGATGACGCTCGCGCAAGCGGCTCCCGAGATCGTGCACGCGCTCAGCGGTATCGGCTTGCGGGTAACGGTGTACGACGATCGGGGGCACTACCTCGCCGGCGATCAGACGCTACGCCCGAAGATTCTGGATCGCGTGATCTCCGGACAATTGCAGTTCGGCATCCCGCCTCCCGATCCGGAAAACGCCGGGCAGCCGCTGGAACTCGCGCGTCCGGGCATGCCGTCGCGCCCCGAGCCGTTCGCACTCACCGCGGTCGACGGCGGTTATGTCGCGTTTTCGCCTTCGCTCCTCTTACTGCTCGTCTCGCTCGTGCCGTATTGGCGGGTGGTTCTCACGATCGCGATCGTGGCGATCTTGCTCTCCTGGTTCGTGGGGCGCGTCTTCGCGGCCCAGGCGTTGCGTCCGATCAACGACGTTACCGATTCGTTGCAGGCCCTAGCCGACGGCGATTTTACGCAACGGCGTTTCGTGAGCGTCGGCGGCGACGAAATCGGGACGTTGACCGCCGCATACAACGACGCGGCCGCGAGCGTTGCGAGCGCGATGGACGACCGCCGGCAGACCGAGGCGCGCATGCGGCAATTCGTCGCCGACGCGGGCCACGAACTGCGGACGCCCCTCACCGTAATCGGTGGCTACATCGACGTCTTGCGCCGTGGTGCGATCGAAGAGCCCACCATCGCGCGGCAAATTCTCGGTACGATGGGCCTTGAAAAAGAACACATGCGCGGCTTGATCGACCGGTTGATGCGTCTGGCGCGTCTCGACTCGGAGACGCCGCCGCGTAAAGAAGCGATCGATATCGCGGAACTGCTGCGCAGCCAATGCGAAGCGGCGCGGCGCCTGGACGAAGCGCGGCAAGTCGACTACAGCGTGGAAGGCGTATCCACGTTGGAGGGCGACCGCGGAGAACTCGGTGAGGCGCTCTGGAACGTCGTTGAAAACGCGCTCAAATACGCGCCGGAAGCGCCCGTGCATCTGCGTGCCGTCGGCGTGGACGGCCATGTCGAACTGACGATCCGGGATGAAGGACCCGGTATGGCGGAGTCCGAGCGGCTCCACGCCTTCGAACGCTTCTATCGTGGCGATCAACGCGGCGAAATCGCCGGCAGCGGCCTGGGCCTCGCGATCGCGAAGCGAGCCGTGGAGCGGGCCGGTGGCAGCATCAGCCTCGATAGCGCGCCGGGACAGGGAACGACGGTCAAGATCCTTCTGTGAGGGCGCGAGCCGCTCGGAAATTCCCCATGCTGGACTCAGGCGGGCACGGCACAATCGGTGCGACGATGATCGACCGCATCGCTGCCGCCGTTCTTGCATTGCTCCTGCTTGCGTGCTCCCTCTGCGCTCCGGCGTCTGCCCAGACCGACTCCGGCGAGATTCGCATCGTGGTGGACGACGGTGCAACGAAGCAGCCCCTCGAGCTGGCTCGCGTGTTGCTCGACGGCCCGGTCATCACCAGCGAAATCACCGGGAAGAACGGCCAAGTCCGGTTTACGGAGGTGCCGGACGGCATCTACCGCGCGCGCATCTTCAAAAGCGGATATCAACCGGTCACCTCCGAGAACTTCGAGGTCGTCAACGGCCGCTCCGTGACGGTCACCGTCCAGCTGGCCGGGCAAACGCAGTTGCACGTGATTGGGACGGTGACCGCCCGCTCGAGCGCGTCGGTTTCAAGCACCGCAATCACCAACGATTCCGCGCAGCGTAAGCTCTCGAGCGATCTTGCCGACGCGCTGAACAAACTCTCCGGTGTGAGCGTGAGTACGTCGAGCGACGATAGCGACGCGACGCAGACGATATCGCTGGAGGGGCAAGACCCCAGCCAAACGCAACTCACGCTCGACGGCATTCCGCTCAACGCCCCCGGAAGCGCGGGTAATCTCGGCGCTTTCGCTACCGATCTCTTCGGCGGGGCCTCGGTGCGGAATGGGCCGCAACTCGGCGGGCTCGCGGGCGGCGTGAATTTTTCAACGTTGCAACCGACGCTGAGTTGGCTCTCGCAAGGCTCGCTTTCGACCGGCAGCAACGGACGCTACAATTATTCCGTTGCGGAGAGCGGCTCGCTTGGAAACCTGGGGATCGCGCTGCAGAGCGTGAGCCGCCTGAATACGAGTCTGGTTGACGGCCGGCTCTATCCGGACGCCAGCGGTTTGGATTACGTGCATGACGGCGATAGCACCGTCGCCGGCAATCTGGTCCGGCTACGCTATCAGGCGGGCGAAGCGCAAACCATTACGGGAACGTTCCTGAATTCGACGCGAGCGACCGATCTGGTCTGCTTGCGCGTCTCCGGATCGCTGCCGTGCGGATACGGGCCCGGTAATACCGCCGGCGCAAGCACCCAGCTCTACTCCCTCAACGACGATGCGCTGATCGGCGCGACGAGCGTCTCGGCCTCGCTCTTTTCGAGCGACTTCAAAACCGATCGCGATCTGCGTGCGCGATACGTCAACGGCATTGCGGCGCCGACGGGGTTCTCCATCGACGCGAGATCGACGGGGTATGCGCTCAACGCTACGCTCCCCGCAAAGGCGCGTCACACGATCTCGATCCAAGCCTACGGCACGTCGAGCACGAATCACACCACGCCGCTCGTTCCGCAAGCGTCGGCGTACTACAGCGGCTCGCAACGCAGTGATTACTCGGCGGTTCAGGTGAGCGATAGCATCCACTCGAGCGATAGGCTCTCGCTTTCGGATTCGGTCGGGATCGATTCCGCCGGCGGATCGTCGGGGGTCCTCTCGAGCCTCGGGGCGGTTTGGCGCCCGAGCGGCAAGGATACGCTTGCGGCGTCCTATGCGATCGGAGGCGTGGCCGCCTCGGCCGGTCGCGCCACCATTCTGAGCGACCCGGCTTCGTTACGCTTCGATTGCAACGGTAACGTGGCGTATGGAAGCGCTCCGGGCGATCGGCCCGGCGCAAGTTCGTCGATATCGACGCGCCTTTCGTATACGCGGGCTCTGCATGCGGGCTCGCTGTCGTTCTCGCTCTATCGTCAGATCCAGCGCAATGTGGTGTTGCCGGCCCAAGTGAACGGGTCGGCACTCGAGGCGCTGGGGGTGATCTCTCCCGCGTATCTCGCCGCGGCGCAGCAGCTCTACGATTCCCCGGCCGGCTGTAACGCAACCGTGCCGCTGGCGGCAACGCAACTCTACTTCAGCACGCCGATCGGCGGCATGGAACGCGTGTATGAAGGAGCGGCCATCAACGGATACGTCACGCTGGGACGTTTGGTCGTGCAGCCGTTCTACAACCTCACCGTGGCCAAGGCGATATCGAACGATCCACGCATCGACAACCCGTACTCGATTACGATTTCCGGCGCGCAACTGCCGAACGTTCCGATGCAACGAGCCGGCCTCGTGCTCGATTACAAGGCGCCGGGATCGATCTTGGAGTGGCTCGCCGACGCGCAATACACGGGCAAAAACAACCCCAACAATCTGCCGGCGTACACCACGTTCGACGCGGGCGTTAGCGCGCAATTACGCTATGGAACGTTAACCGTCGCGGCCAATAATATCAGCAACGTCTATAGCGGTGTGTTCGCAAGCCCCCAAAATGCGGTTCCTTACATCACGCTCGGCGGCGAAGCGATCGCGACGACCGCGCGGCCGCTGACGCCGCGTTCCTACACCTTCACCTACGGGGTCAAGTTTGGGCCGGGGGCACGCGGCTCCACGCAGACCGGCGCGGCCTTCCAATCGCACGAACGCGGCGGAGGATTCCGGCGGCTCTTCACGCCGCTCCCGAGCGCTCCGCCGAGCGATCCGTTTGCGGTGAGCACGGTAGCCTCTCCACTCTGCACGGCGGACGCGGCTAAGGCCGCGCAGCGCGTTTCGCAAGAGTTGCGCGCGGTGGTCGCCAGCATCGAGGCCGCAAAGACGGCGCGGGGTTATCCGGCAACCGTTGCGGTTCCGGCGTTCGCGGACCTGACGCTGACGTACCACGGGCTCGGAGAAACCTACGCGCTGACGATCACGCCGAAGACCACGCCCGCGCCCGCCGGACCGGGTGGCCCCGGCGGCCTGCGAGCCATAGCGGGCTGCATGGCGCTCCATCTCGCGCGACCGCAGGACGTACAATCGCATGGCTTGTACGCGCCCGCACATGCCACCCCGTTCTTCGTTCCGCAGGTACAGTTC
>DAHUXY010000094.1 GCA_027315505.1 Vulcanimicrobiota bacterium
TCGCCCGCGCTCACGGCCGGTAACGCGACGCTCACCGGAAATCTCGACGTCGCCTATGCGCTCGATGCGACGACGGGCATCGGCACGACGCTGGCGTTTTCAAGCACCGGCGGCTACGCCGCAAACGGAGCGCACGCGCGCTACGGTACGTTCATGCCGTCCCTGGTCGTCACCAAACAGTTGCCGGGCGAATACCAGCTCTATGCGGAGTACGTGCATCTCTCGAAAACCGCGCCCGACCGCGGGCAGCGGAATTACGTGGATTACGGCGTGCAGAAGTTACTCGGTACGCGCACGGAAATCGACGTCGAACTCGGCGATAGCATCACGCCGAACCCGGCGCAGCGCTTCCACTACGTCGGATTCGGCCTCGGCGTTCAACTGCGTTAACGCACCGCGTTACTGAAACACCGTAACGCGCTGCACGTCGCCGGGGACGACGTACATGCCGCCGGTTCCGATCGCACGAGCAACTTGCCAGCCGGCCTCCGGTCTCGCGGCCGGATAGACGACGCGCCCCTCGCCGGTTGCTCCGCCCACGACGTGCACGTGCGTGAAGCCCAGGTGCTGCAAGTGCAGCGCCATGTGCGGGGTACCGTATAACGCGACGGATATCGAGCTCGGATCGGGAAGCGGCGGGAGGCCGTCGTCGGAGCCCTGCGAGCCGAACGACGCGAGCTTGGCATGGATCTCACGCGGATCGAGCACGTCGTAATCGGCGCCTTCAATGTGGCCGGCGGCATTGATGCCGGGAATCGTGGCCGGCGCGAGCGTCATCGATGCGGCCAGCGTTGCGATCGGCACTTGGTAGACGGGCGCGCCGGCCATCGCGATGCCGATGCGCACTAAACGGTCCTGCGAGAGATTCGTTGCAACGTCGTGTTTCATGCGCTTCACAAACGCGGGAATCAGCGTCGTCGCATGCACCGGATTCAGAAGTTTATCGCGCAACAACCCGAGCACTTGTACTTCGGCTTGCATGCGTTGGAAATCGTTGATGCGATAGCCGTTTCCGGCCTGGTTTTGCCGCACGCGAACGAACGCCAGCGCTTGCGCGCCGTTCATGTGTTGGATGCCGGGCGCAAAATCCGCGCCGCTATTGACCGGGTCGTACACGCGGGCCTTCACGTCGACGGTGAGTCCGCCGACCGCATCGACCGCCGCTTTAAAACCGGCAAAGTTGGCGACCACGTATCCGTCGATCGGCAGGCCGGTGAGTTTTTCAACCGCTTGCGTTAGGTACTTGGGCCCGTCGGGCGGCGTATCTTGATCGCCCATGAACAGGAGCGTCTTGATCTTCGGGATGGGGTTGTGCCAGTCGGGCTGCGCGGTGAGCGCGTCGCGCGGAACGGTGATCGCGTCGATCGTGTGCGTGGCGGGATCGAGGTGAGCGAGCAACACCACGTCGGCCTGCCCGGCGGCCGTGCCCAAGCCGAGCGGATCGCCGGCCGTCACGCCGCGCGCGTTATTGGCGACGAGCAGAATATTGATCGGCTTATCGCCGAGTGCAATTTTGGCGGCGATACTGCCGGTTACTTGTCGTCCGGCGTGGGACGCAAAGGCGAAGCCGATGCCTATGGCGAGAACCGCAAGGACGATCGTGACGATCCCCCTGCGGCGTAAACGGACACGACGCATGAACGAATGCTCCTAAAGATGGGCGCGTAAAGCACGGCCGCAACGCGGCCGCAATGGGCTTACGTGCGCAGGAGCGGCGGCGCGCGTTCGCGCAGGTGCGCGAGCACGCCGATGAGCTGGAGCGAGGCGACCCCGCCGCGCCGAGCGCGCGAACGATTGGCCGGCGGTTGCGCCGCGTGCGAAGCGGGTTTCAGAATACGCGCGATGATGCGGCTCGCAACGCACGTAAACGCGCGCAGCAGCCGCAGCGCCACCAATGCGACGCAGACGCAGGTAACGGCATGAGCGAGCAGGGCGACCGGCGTGGGGGCCCCGAGCCAAATCGTTCCGCCGAGCAAATGCCCCCGCACGGCGAGTTGCTCCAGCGTTTCCATGGCGTAGAGCACGCCGAGTTGCAACGCAAATGCGAACGGAAGCGCGCGTACCAGCGATTGCTTGCGCAGAACCATATCGGAGACTCGAAGCCAGCCGGCGGTTCTGCCCGTGACGAGCTTTGCGATTTGCAGCCCGCCGAGCGCGCACGCGGCGAGCAGCGCGACGGCGAGCGCCGGAACGACGTCGATGGTACTGCGGTCGGTGAAATGGCCCGCGCCGAACCAGCCGGCGTTCGAGGCCCATTCGACGAGCGGGTCGGCGATGGCGGCCGCAAGCACGGCAACCACGCACACGAACGCGCAACGAATGTATAGCGAAATGGGCACTTCGGCATCCGCGTTCCGCCCGCCGCAGCATGCACCCTTGGATGGGTGCGCTCGCTTGCTTCTATCCCCGCACGGGGCGAGGACAAGCGCGAGGGTTAGGCAAACGATCGTTGCCTATGGCTAGGATCGAAGCATCGCGCCTCGAGGAGTTGCGGTTGGCGCGCGGACTTTCCCAGCGTGCCCTCTCGGCCGCGGCCGGCATCACCCGGCAGGCGATCGGCGCGATTGAGGCCGGCCGCATGCAGCCCGGCGTGGCGATCGCGCTGAAGCTATCCCACGCCCTGGGGACGACCGTCGAGGATCTCTTCGGCGCCGCCGCAGAACCGGTACCGGCGCCGAGCCGCATCGCGACGGCGACGATCGCGGGGCGCAGCGTCGCGCACGCGCTGGACTACGACCATCTCGCGATCGAGCCGGCGCAGAGCCAAGCGCCGAACGTTTTCGTCGCGGGTTGCGACCTTGCGGTCGGGTTGCTCTCGCGCCACGCGATGATGCATGCGCGCGATCTGCGGATGCTGTGGCTCGCCATGACCAATCGCGGCGCCCTCGATGCGCTCGTGCGGGGCGACGTGCACGCGGCCGTGGTGCACGGCGACGATGCGCTCCGGCGAGCGCATGCGATGGACGATCTCGTTCCGTTCGAGCTTGCGACGACCGAAGAAGGCTGGCTGGTGGCCCGCGGCAATCCGCTCGGGTTGCGCGGCGCGGCCGACCTCGTCGCCACGCAGACGCGGTTCGTGAATCGCCCGAACGGCGCCGGTGCCCGCCGGCTCCTCGACGACCAACTGCGGCGCGCCGCCGTCGATCCGCAGCGCGTGCTCGGCTACGATCGCGAACTCGCGGGCCAACTGGATGCGGGGCGCGCGATCGCGCAGGGCTTCGCCGACGTAGCGGTCGGCATGGCGAGCGTTGCGCATGTCTTCGATCTCGATTTCATTCCGCTGCGCGAAGAACGCTGCGTGCTGCTCGTGGCGCGCGACGCGGTACGCGCGCGGGAGACGCGCGCGCTGCTCGACGCGTTGCGTTCGACGCCGTATCGCCGCGATCTCGAAGCCCTGCAATCCTACGACCTCACGCGCATTGGAGAAGGTATCACATGAATCGCCGCACGCTTCTAACCGGCGCCGCCGCAACGGCGTCGCTCGCGCTTGCCGCGCGGCCCACGCTCGCGCTCGATGCGACGACGCTCAACGTCGCGTACGCGGGGTCGATGGGGGCGCTGATGGAGGGCCCCGTCAAGCGCGCGGCCGCGCAACGGCTCGGCGTGACGATGCAAGGCCGCGGACAAGGCGCGACCGCACTCGCGCAATTGATCGCCGGCGGCAGTTTGAACCCCGACGTCTTTATCTCGGTGACGCCGAGCCCGATGCTGACGGTGTTGCGCGCCGGCAAAGCGAAGGCTGCGCTGCCCATCGCAAAAACCGAGATGGTGATTGCCTATAGTCCGAAGAGCCGTTTTGCACCGCTATTTGCGAATGCCGGGAAGCCCGGCGCGATGCCGTGGTGGGAGATTCTCGAGCAGCCGGGCCTGCGCTTCGGGCGCACCGATCCAAACGTAAACCCCGAAGGCCAGTACATCATCTTCACGATGCAACTCGCCGCGCGGTATTATCATCGCCCGGAGCTGGTGAGCCGCGTGCTGGGGCCGACGATCAATCCGCCGCAGATTTTCGAAGAGACGACCGTTGAAGAGCGCCTGCAAGCGGGCGAACTCGACGCGGCATCGGCGTACAAGATCGAGCCGGGACCGTTTCATTTGCCATACGTGGAACTGCCCGAGCAAATTAACTTCGGCAGCGACCGGTATGCGGAGTTCTATTCGCACGCAAGCCTGACGCTGGGCAGCAGAACGCATCACCCCGAGCCGCTGGTCTACTACGCCGCGGTGCTCCAAGGCTCGGCGCATCCGCGTAAAGCGCAGGCGTTCGTCGATTTGCTCGCGGGCCCGCAGGGCCAAGCGATCTTCCGCAATTACAACTACGATGCGCCGGGAGCCGCCGCTCCCTTGCGCGCGTAACCGCACTCGTGGCC
>DAHUXY010000127.1 GCA_027315505.1 Vulcanimicrobiota bacterium
GTCCTCTCGAAGGCGCGCTTCGAGTTTCGCTGGGAGGATCAATTCAATCTCTCGCTCGATCCCGATACCGCGCGCGAATTTCACGACGAGACGCTACCCGCACCCGGCGCGAAGGTCGCGCACTTCTGCTCGATGTGCGGCCCGCATTTTTGCTCGATGAAAATTACGCAAGAAGTGCGCGAGTACGCCGCGAGCGGCATGGCCGAGAAGTCGAAAGAGTTCTTGGAAAAAGGCGCCGAGGTGTACGTCGCCGGCACCTAAACCTCGCGCGATTCTGTTCGATCGCGACGGAACGATCGTTGCCGACGAGCCCTACAACGGCGATCCGGCGAAGGTCGTTCCGATGCCCGGTGCGCGGGAGGCGATCGATCGCCTTCGCGCGCGCGGTTTACGCATCGGCGTTATCACCAATCAGAGCGCGGTCGGTCGCGGGATGATTTCGGCGGCGCAGGTTGAGGCCGTCAACCGGCGCGTTGAAGAGCTGCTCGGCGCCTTCGACGGCTGGTTCGTCTGCCCGCACGCGCCCGACGACGCCTGCGAGTGTCGCAAGCCGAAACCCAAGCTCGTCCTCGATGCGGCGCGCGCGTTCGGCGTCGAACCGGAGTCGATCGTCCTCGTTGGCGATAGCGATGCCGATATGGGTGCTGCGGCTAACGCCGGAGCGAGCGGCATTCGCGTCGACGCGAACACCTCGCTAACCGACGCGGCCGGCGCTATTCTCGCGCGCTTGGACTAATGCGCGGCGCCGAGCCAGTAGTCGATGTCGGGGCCCTGCGCCGGAAGATCCGCCAGCGCGCTCTGCGGTAAGTGTACCGACGCCTGCAGCAGATGCCACGCGCGGAGCACTTTAACGACGTAATTTTGCGTCTCTGCAAAGGGCGGAATGCCGCCGTACCGCACGACCGCTTCGGGGCCGGCGTTGTAGGCCGCGAAGGCGAGCGAATAACGATCGGGGTTCGACCCGAATTTTGCGATCAAGCCGCTGAGATAGCGGGCCGCCCCGGCGAGATTTTGCACCGGGTCGCGGGGGTCGACGTGGAGGGTCGCCGCGGTGCCGGGCATCAACTGCCCTAGGCCCATCGCGCCGGCATAGGAGACCGCATGGGTGTGCCAGCTCGATTCGACCGTGACGATCGCCGCCAGGACGTTGGGGCTGATCTTCCAGCGAGCCGCGCTCGAGAGCAGATGGGTGGCAAGCGAGCGGCTCTGCCATTCGGGCATCTGCGGGTTGGCGTGATGCAGCACCTTCGCATATGCGCGGATGGTCGTGGCGTTGGTTGGGACCGCTCGTTCGGCGGCGCGAGCGAAGCTCGGAGACAGCACAAGTGCAAAAAAGAGTCCCGCAAGGAGCGGGGCGCGCGATCGGCTCATCGGTCGGCGCTTCTTGGGCCCGGCGGGGATTCCCCCCGTTCGGTACGGAACCTGAGACCGTAATGAGTCGCTACTCGGGAATGTCTCCAGGCAAGCGTCGCGCCTGGGGGATCGGGCTGGTTCTGTTCTTCGTGGTCATGTGCGGCATGATCGCTTGGTCGCAGTGGTATGCCGTCCACGTGAACGTCCCCAAGTACGAGCGAATGCAGAAGAGCGCGCCGTGAAGCTCGAGGGAACGGGCAAGCTTCTACGCATTTTTATCGGCGAGAGCGATCGCCACGGCGCCCAGCCGCTCTACACCGCGATTGTCGAGCGAGCGCGGGCGGAGGGGCTCGGAGGAGCGACCGTCTTCAAAGGGATCGAGGGGTACGGGGCGCACTCGGTCGTGCATGCCGCGCGCGTCTTTGATCTCTCGACGGATTTGCCCGTGCTGATCGAACTGGTCGATAGCGAGGAGCGCATCCGCGCGTTCGTTCCGATCTTGGACGAGCTGGTGCACGAAGGCATGATTACGATGGAAACGGTCGAGGTGATTCGCTACAAAAGCGGATCGCCAAGAGCGTAGCCGCGCCGTTGCTCGATTGGCGCACGCTCGCGGCGATTGCGGCCGGCGGCGGGTTCGGCTCGGTCTTACGCTATCTCGTCGGTTTCACGATCACGCAGAGGTTCGGTCCGGGGTTCCCGTGGGGGACGTTCGTCATCAACGTCACCGGCAGCTTGGCCATCGGCATGGTGGCAGAGCTCTCCGCAACTCGCGCGCTGGGGATGTCCCCGCTGGTGCGCATATTCCTTATGGTAGGCGTCCTGGGCGGCTATACGACCTTCTCCGCGTTCTCGCTCGATCTCGTGACGCTGGCCGGCGATCGGGCCGCGGGTTTGGCGTTGCTCTACGGCTTCGGGAGCCTCGCGTTCGGGTTCGTCGCGGCATTCGCCGGCGTTGCGCTGGTGCGCTCGCTGCAACCCTAGGGCCGCCGTCCGGTTTTTTCCGCATAACTGGACGACCGCATGTAAGGAGAAACGAACATGGACGATAAGGAACTCCTCGAGCGCATCGAGGCCCTGGGCGCGGATGAAATCGACGCGCTGCCCGTAGGCGTCATCACGTTGGACCTGCAGGGCAAGATTCGGCGATACAATCGCCTTGAGGCCGAACTGGCTCGCCTCGATCAAAAATCGCAACTCGGCAAAGACTTCTTCATCGACGTGGCCCCCTGCACGGCCAACCCGGAATTTCAGGGCCGTTTCACGGAATTGGTCGCCAAGCCGAGCGGTGTGATCAATTTTGATTATATTTTTCGGTTCTCGTGGGGCCACCAGCGGGTCCACATCACGTTCGTTCGTAAAGCCGGCCGTGACGACGTCGACGTGTTGGTGACGCGCGTGAGCGCATAGCAGCGACTTTTGATGATTCTTTGACCGCACGCGCGCAGGAGAGTCGCGCGCGTGCGGGGGACCGCTAGAAGAACTTCCAGGAGGTCCCAACACGTGAATCCACGCCTTTCGGCTGCTGCGTTGCTATGCGCGGCTCTCTCGCTTGTGTGGGCGTCGCCCTCGCAGGCCGCTTCGGCCGCTCCGGCCGCCCAGCCCAGCGCCGCGGCTAGCCCGAGCGCAAAGCCCTCCCCCACCCCGACGCCGGGGCCGCCCTTCTCCAATATGAACTGGCGCGAGATCGGGCCGGCTGCCGCCGGTGGCCGGGTCGCCGCGGTCGCCGGCTCCGCGACTGATCCCAAGCTGTACTACGTCGGCTCGGCCGGCGGCGGCGTTTGGAAGAGCGATAACAGCGGCCAGACCTGGACCGCCGTCTTTGCCAAACAGAAGGTGGCGGCCATCGGCGCTGTCGCCATCGACCCGACGGACAACAACACCGTCTGGGTCGGAACGGGCGAGGACGACCCCCGTAACGACGTGAGCTACGGCGACGGCGTCTACAAATCGACCGACGGCGGCAAGACGTGGGCCGACGTGGGCCTGCAGCAAACCAAATATATCTCGCGTATTCTCGTCGATCCGCGCGATCACAACCACGTGATCGTCGGGGCGCAGGGCGATATCTTCGCCGACAACACCCATCGCGGCGTCTACGTGACCAACGACGGTGGCAAGACGTGGAAGCAGACGCTCTATGTCGGGCCGATGAGCGGCGTCTCGGACATGGCGATGGACGCGCAGAATCCCAACGTGCTGTACGCGGGCGTGTGGCAGTTTCGTCGCCGGCCGTGGACCTTCACCAGCGGCGGCCCGGACGACGGCCTCTACAAATCGACCGACGGCGGCAACTCCTGGACGAAGCTGACCGGGCACGGTCTTCCAACCGGCTTCACCGGCCGCATCGGTTTGGCGGTGGCTCCGAGCAACGGCAACCGCGTCTACGCGCTGATCGAGTCCAGCCAGGGCATCCTGTGGCGCTCGGACAACGGCGGCGACACGTGGACGATGGAATCCAAGAATACGCTGATCGACCAGCGTCCGTTCTACTTCACGCACATCGCCGTCGACCCCAAGAACGCCGATAAGGTCTACGCCGTCTCCGAGGCGCTCTCGATGTCGACCGACGGCGGCAAGACCTTCAAAGCGATCGCCGATCAAGTGCACGTGGATTATCACGCGATCTGGATCGCACCGAACGATCCCTCGCGTTTGATCGTCGGCGAAGACGGCGGCTACGCGCTCACGCTCGACGGCGGCGACAATTGGTTCTTCTCCGCAAATCTGCCGATCGGCCAAGTCTACCGCGTCGGTCTGAGCAACGAAAACCCGTACTGGGTCTGCGCGGGCTTACAAGATAACAACGCGTGGTGCGCTCCAAACAACACGCAAGATCCCTCCGGCATTCAAAACAAAGCCTGGATCGCATCGGCCGGCGGCGACGGCGAATGGACGATTCCCGACCCGATCGATCCGAATTACCTCTGGGGCGATTCGGAGAACGGCTCGCTCACGGTGGAAAATAAAGTCACCAAAGACTCGTGGTTCGTCGAGCCCTATCTCCAGGACGTCAAAGAGCAGTTTGATAACCGCACGGCGCGTTATCGCTGGAATTGGGAGTCGCCGATCGGCTTCGCGCCGTGGGACGGACATATCGCCTGGTTCGGCGGCAACGTCGTCTTTCAAACGACCGATCGCGGACTCCACTGGAAGGTGATCAGCCCGGATCTCACGCGCAACATCAAAGCGCACCAGAAACCCTCGGGTGGCCCGATCACGAACGACGTGTCGGGAGCCGAGGAGAGCGATACCATCCTGGACATCGAGGGATCGACGCTGCACAAGGGCGAGATTTGGGTGGGCACCGACGACGGGCTCGTTCAGCTTACGCTCGATAGCGGCAAACCTTGGACCACCGTCACGCCGCCCGGCGGCCCGGAATTCGGGCGCTACGCGACGGTCGCTCCGTCGACGCTCGTCGACGGCACGGCTTATGCCGTGGAAGACGGCCACTATACCGGCGATAACGCGCCGTATGCGTTCGTGACCCACGACTTCGGCAAACATTGGACCTCGATCGTGAGCGGTTTGCCGAAAGCCGAATGGGCGCGCTCGATTCGCCCCGACATCCGGAACAAGAACCTCGTCTATCTCGGCACCGAAGAGGGCATCTGGATCTCCTACAACGGCGGCACCACCTGGCAGCCCTTCAAGAACAACCTGCCGACGGTTTCCGTACACGATATCCGCATGCAATCGCAGTTCGACGATCTCGTCATCGCAACGCACGGACGCTCGGTCTATATCATGGACGACATGACGCCGGTCCAGCAGTTGCAAGAAGCGATCGCGCACGGTTCGTGGCTCTTCCAGCCGCGCACCAGCTACGAATACAACCTGCGTCAGGATGACGAAGGAACGTACACCAATTACGCCGCGGCGAATCCGCCGACCGGCGTGATGATCACCTACTACCAAAACGCCGTGCAGAAAACCGCGCCGAAACTCGAAATCCTCGACGATCACGGCCGCGTGATCCGCACGGTTCAAGGCACGCACAAAGTGGCCGGTAAGGAGATGCCGTACGTCCCGAACAAGGTGGGCTTGAACCGCTACGTCTGGGACTTCAGCATCGACGGGCCGATAAAATGGATGGGTGCGGCCAAGAAATCCTATCAAGGGCCGGATTCCGGGCCGCCGGTGCCGCCGGGGTCCTACTCGGTCAGCATGACGCTGGGTGGAAAAACGTACGTCAAGTACTTCCAAGTCAAAGCCGACCCCCGCACGAAATACACGCAAAAGCAAATCGTGGATTCGTTCGCGCTTGCCAAAGAGTTCGAGGGGAAGTTCTCGAGCGTCGATACGATGCTGAACAACATCGACAGTGTCACCAAGGCTCTTCATGCCGCTTCGGCGGCGGCTAAGAAGGCTAACGACACCGCGCTTGCGGGCAAGCTCGATGCCGCGCTGGCCTCTCGCGATGCCGTCTTCAACTTCCTGACGGCGGATTATCACAACGACGAGGATTCGATCGAACGCCCGGGCGCGCTTCGTGAAGATCTGCAATTCGGACAATACCTCGCCGGCACGGCGCTCACGCCCGCGATTCTCGATTCGGCGCGTCGCGTTAACGTCGAGTATCAATCCGGCGTGGCGCGATACAACGCGTTCGTTACCAACACCCTGCCCGGCGTCGACGCCGCGCTCAAAGCAGCCAATCAAAAGCCGTTACCGGCAATCTCAACGGTGCACGCGCAGTAGCGTGCACCGTCAATCCTCGTGGAGGAGGCATTAGCGTGAAAAAACGCATCGGTGCGATCGCCGCTTTGGCGGCAATCGCACTCCTGGGGCCAAGCATTGCATCTGCGGCGGACGCCCCATATGCAGCGCTCAAATGGCGCAACATCGGGCCGGCGATCGCCGGAGGCCGCGTCGCGGGCGTGGCGGGCACCGATCAAGACCCGAACCTATACTATTTGGCGACCGCCGGCGGCGGCGTGTGGAAGAGCGCCAACGGCGGCGCGACGTGGACGGCCGTCTTCAACAATCAAGCCGTCTCGGCAATCGGCGCCGTGGCGATCGACCCGCGCAACGACAACGTCGTCTGGGCCGGTACCGGAGAAGCCAATCCGCGCAACGACGTCAGCTACGGCGACGGTCTCTACAAGACCACCGACGGCGGCAAGCATTGGAAGCGCGTCGGCCTCGCGCTCACGCGCAGCATCTCGCGCATCGCCATCGACCCGAAGAATCCCAACCACGTCGTCGTCGGCGCGTTCGGCGATCCGTTCAAGGATTCGACGCATCGCGGCGTCTACGTGACGTTCAACGGCGGCAAGACCTGGAGCAAATCGCTCTACGTCGGCCCGATGAGCGGCGCGAGCGATATCGCGATGAATCCGCAAAACCCGAACGTGGTGTATGCGGGTATCTGGCAGTTTCGCCGCAAGCCGTGGACCTTCACCAGCGGCGGCCCGCAGGACGGTCTGTATAAATCGACCGACGGCGGACGCAAATGGAAGCGCGTCACCGGCAACGGCTTCCCGACCGGGTACACCGGCCGCATCGGGCTAGCGATAGCTCCGAGCAATCCCAATCGCGTTTACGCGCTGATCGAAGCGAAGGGCGGCATCCTGTGGCGCTCGGACGACGCGGGCGCGCATTGGAAGATGATGTCGAACGATACGCTGGTGGACCAGCGTCCGTTCTACTTCACGCATATCGCGGTAGACCCAAAGAACGAAAACCACGTCTACGCCGTCTCCGAGATGCTTTCGGAGAGCAAAGATGGGGGCAAAAAGTTCAAAGAGATCGCGAAGAGCGTGCACGTGGATTATCACGCGATCTGGATCGCACCGAATAATCCCAGCCGCATCATCACC
>DAHUXY010000130.1 GCA_027315505.1 Vulcanimicrobiota bacterium
TGCTCCAACGACAGCGCGCGAATGCGTGTCTGCGCGAAAGCCTCCACGTCCGACCACCCGCGCGTACGCGAAAGCCGTAGCGCCGCAAGGCCCGGCATGCGCGCGAGCGACCCCAACCCTTCGACGACGCCGCCGCTGCAATCCAGCACGCGCAACCGCTCTAGCGTTGCCAAAGGGGCGATATCGATCGTGGAATCCGCCGCGGCCACGCGCAGTGCGACCGCGCCCGGGAACGCTCGCACGAGCCGGGCCGTCGGGAGCATCTGCTCCAGCTCCAACCGTCGGACGCCGGCGAACACCGGAAGCCTCGCCGGCAGATCGCCTTGGCCCACGACCAGCGTTCGCACCTGCGGCATGTCCGCGAACCCGGCAAGGCTCGTCAACGCCGCGCCGTAGAGTCTAACGCTCGCATGCGGACGGGTTGCGATCCACGCCGCGACGGCCTCGAGCGATCGCGACGACGGCGGGCTACGCCATTGCAATTGCGTGTCGTCCGGCAGCCGCTCGAGCGCGTCAGCATCGATCTCCGCGTGCAGATCGCGCACGACCCGCCGATGGCTCGGGAGCGCGCCGGTCGCAACCAATCGCTCCAACACCAACGGCGAGAAGACGCGCCGGTACGCCGGTTCGAGCGGCCACTCGTTCGAAGCGAACGTTGCGTGGCCGCCGATAACGGGCCAACGATCTTCCACCATAGCGCGATCGCCGAACGATCCGCTCCACAACGCGCGGCTCGCGTCGAGCTCCGCGAGTTGATGCTGCGAAGGCACGCCCTGGAAGTAATCGCCGAAAACGTAACCGGCGATGGCTTTACGCGTTCCTCGCGCGACGATGCCCACCGCGTACCGGCCATCGCCCAGCGGGATCGCAAACCAATCGCCCGGACGGTATGGCCGTTTCATCCAACGCGGTGTTCGCAGTCGCGACGACGAATACCGCGTCGGTGAGCAACGGTGAACGCTCGGCCGGCCGGCGCTTCGATCGCGAGCACGGCGTAACCACGCAAGCGATCCTCTTTCTCGACGATCTCGACCCGGAATTCGTGGGCGACGCGCACGCGCACGCAACCCACTACGAGCCGATCCCCGTCGCAGACTTTCGCGCGCTCGTTTCGGCCCTTCCCGGCGAGGTGGTGCGAACGTCCACCTTCATCGACGTCGGCGCCGGCATGGGACGCGCGCTGCTGCTGGCCAGTACCTCGCCGTTTAAGCACATCATCGGGATCGAAGTCTCTCCCGGCTTACACCAGGTCGCCAAAGAGAATCTCTCCCAGGCGCGCGGCATAACGCAGTTGTGCCGCGATCTGCGCGTGGTTCGCGCCGATGCGCGGCTCTGGACGTATCCCCCCGGCGACTTGGTCGTCTTTCTCTACAATCCGTTCGATGAAATCGCTCTCGCGCAATGCATCGGCGCGATCGTGCATTCGCGCTTGCCGGACGACCGCGTGCACCTGATCTATCACACGCCGGTGCACGAAGCCGCGCTGCGATCGTTCGGTTACGACGAGCTCGCCCGCCATCCGTTCGGCGCCGTCTTCCGCCTTCACGGCAGCGGACAGATCTAAGCGTTACCCAGAACGTTGCGATCTTTTTGCGAGTAGATATTGAGCAAGATGCCGACGGCCGCAAAATTGGTGAGAATCGCCGAGCCGCCGTACGACATGAAGGGCAGCGGGATGCCGGTAATCGGCATGATCCCGACGGTCATGCCGATATTGACCACGATGTGAAACGTCAGCATCGCAACCAAGCCGCTCGCCAACAGGAATCCGAATCGGTCGCGCGCCGCGAACATGGCGCGAACGCCCCCGAATAGGATCACGGCATAGAGAAACAGGAGCGCCCCAGCTCCGATAAAACCGAACTCTTCGGCCAAGACGGTAAAAATGAAGTCGCGCGAATGCTCCGGCACGAAGTTGAGTTGCGTCTGCGTGCCGTGATGCAGCCCGCGGCCCAGCCACTCGCCGTTGCCGACGGCGATCTTCGATTGGTTGAGATTGTAGCCGGCTCCCTGCGGATCGGCTTTCGGATTGAGAAAAACGAAGAGGCGCGCTTTTTGGAACGGCTTGAGAACGACGTTGGTGCCGACCGCCGTCGCCGCCACGACGAAGACGCCCATCATGTAGATCGCAAAATCGCCCAGCTTGGGCAAACCGAAGAAAAGCTGAGCCGTGAGCATGGCCAGCAGAACGAGCGAGGTGCCGAGATCCGGTTGCTTGACGATGAGCAACGCCGGAATCGCGACCACGACCAAGGGCTTCCATATATCTTGCAAGCGCTCGTACGTGCCGCGGCAGAGCACCGCCGCAATCGCGATCGCCAGCACCAGCTTGGCCGGCTCCGAAGGCTGAAACGTCCCGAGCGGTCCCAGCGATATCCAGCGCTGGGCGCCGAGCGCGCTGTGGCCGCCGCGCAGAATAAAGAGCAAGAGGACGAGGTTGAGGCCGTACAGAGCCGGCGCCCAACGCTGCCAGTTACGGTAGTCGATCAGCGAAAAGCCGATCATCAGCGGCGTACCTAGAGCGATGTAGAGCATCTGCTTGCGAAATTCGCCCGCGGCATCCGGATTGTGCAAGTCGGCGGACTGGATGCAGACGATGCCGATAACGGAGATCAGCACGCACGCAATTGCGAGCGACCAGTTGAAATTTCTAAAGTAGCGCTTGGCTCCGCTACCGAGCGTCAGGACGGCCATCGGTCTTCGCCCGCTCTTCTGCGTTCGGCCGCGCGGCCACTTCCCGAAAGGTGAGGTTGATGCGCGAATGCTCGACCGCTCGCGATTTGGCGACGCGGTGCCGCCAGCAACGCTGCGAATCTCCCGACATCACGAGCAGGCTCCCGTGTTCGAGCAGGCACTTGACCCGGTGCCCGTCCGCGACATGCGCCAATTCGAAGACGCGCTCGGCTCCCAAGCTCACCGAAGCGATCGTCGGCCGCGCTCCCAACTCCGGCTCGTCGTCGGCGTGCCACGCCACCGAATCGTTGCCGTCCCGATACAGATTCAACAGCGCGCTATTGAACCGCGCACCGGTCGCCCGCTCAAAGCGATCGCGCAGAGCGGCAAGCGCCGGCAGCCACGGCAACGGATCGTTCGCTACACCCGAATACGTGTACCGCGCGAGCGCATCGCCGTACCATGCCGTCAAGCGCGGCACAAGCCGCTCGACGCCGTACATACGCATGCGCTCCTGCCTCCACGGCACCTCGCGTTCGAGATGCGCGAACAGCTCGTCCGCCTGCGTCGCAGGCAAGAACGCGCGATAGTACGATGCCTCGCCGTCGCCGGGCAAGATCGGCACGGCTTCGGCGGGCGCTCCGCTAAAGAAACCTCTCTGCATGGGTTGTTCGCGTTCGCGGCCTGCTACAGCGGGGAGCGACCAGGCTGGTTGCGGGGCGTGCAGTTTTTTCGACCTGGCCAGGATGGCCACTTCAAAGCTTGCTTTGTCGAAAAAATGCTCGAGCTAAAAAATTTCACGGATGAAATTTTTTGGCGTCCCCGCAACCAGCCTGGTCGCTCCCCGCTGTAGCAGACCGCTAGTGCGCGGTTGCCGGTTTCTGCGATGCCGTGCTCTGCGATTTTTTGCGACGGCGCCGTTTCGGCGGCGCGCCCGGATCGGTGCCGGCCGGAGCTTCGTCCGCAACGCTCTGCGAGGCGGTCGACGGCGCGACCGCGACGGCCGTCTGCGCCGGGTTCGGTGCGGGCGCCGCGTGCCCGTCGCCGCCCTTGGGGCGATTGACGGCCACGATCGGAATGTTGGCGAGCCACGCGAGCGCCCGGTCCTCGCGTTCGAAGTTGACTTCGACCTTATCGCGATCGACTTCGACGTAGCGTGAGATCACG
>DAHUXY010000134.1 GCA_027315505.1 Vulcanimicrobiota bacterium
CGCTCCCCATCGGCACGGGAAACAAAACCGAACGGCTCCTCGGATACTTTACCTGGCATGCCGACGATACGCCGCCGGTTAACCCGCTCGGCGACCTGTTCAAGTCGCAGGTGTGGGCGCTCGCGCGTTATCTCGGCGTACCGCCGGCGCTCGTGGAGAAGGCGCCCAGCGCGGACTTGGAGGCCAACCAAACCGACGAAGGAGATCTGGGCATCACCTACGTTCGCGCCGATGCGATTCTGGCGCAACTTCTGCTCGGCTACAACGATGCGCAATTGGTCGATCGCGGGTTTTCGCCGGACGAGGTTGCGCTCGTGCGCAGACGCGTGGACGGCACGCATTGGAAGCGCCACCTCCCGACCACCGCGATGTTGACCAATACCGCCATCAACGAATTCTATCTGCGTCCGGTCGATTTTTAGGGCCATGAACGTCTTTTATCCGGTTAGCTTGAATCTCACCGGCCGTACCTGCGTCGTGATCGGCGAACGCGACGACCGCGAGGCGATCGATAAAGCCGCCGCGCTGCGAGAAGCGGGCGCGAACGTTCGGTGGCTCAGCGATCTGGCGGCGCTTCGCGATGAAGAGATCGTCGATGCGTTCTTCGTGATCTCCACGCCGCAGGACGAGGCGCTCTCGCGGCACCTGCGGGCCTTGGCCGATCGTCACAAATTCTTGCTCTGCTGCATCGATCAGCCCGCCTACGGCTTCGTCGCGATGGCCGCGATTGCAAAGGCTGGGCCCGTGCGCATCGCGATCTCTACGACCGGCCAGGCACCGCGCGTGGGCAAAGCGCTAAAAGAAGCTTTGCAGAGTGCGATGGATGCGACGTTCGAGCACTTTATCGCATGCCTTTCAACCCAGAAGACGCGGATCAAACGCAAGTATCCGGATGCGGGCGATACCGGCATTCGGCGCAAGGGAATGATCGACGCGGCGGCCGGCTTTACGGCCAAGCTCTCGTTCGCGTACCCGGAATGGTTTCTGGAGCGCGAACGGGCGCAGCTCCCCGCCGTCGTGGAGAAGGGCGATCGTGGCGAGCGTTGAGGTGATTGCGGTGGGAACCGAGTTGCTGCTGGGGCAATTGCAGGATACCAACACCGCGTTCGTCGCGCGCCATCTCGCCGATGCGGGTATCGACGTGTACGGGATGCACGCGGTTGGCGATAATCGCGCGCGGATCGCCGAGGCGATTCGGGCGTCGCTCGCGCGCGCCGACGGCGTCGTCACGACCGGCGGCCTCGGCCCGACCGTCGACGATCTCACAAAGGAAGCCGTCTGCGACGCGCTCGAACTCGATACCGAACTCAACCTGCCGGCGCTGGAACAGATGCGCGCGTTTTTTGCGGCGATCGGCCGCGAGATGCGCGAGAATAACGTCAAACAGGCCGAACTCCCGCGCGGCTCGCGCGTGCTGACGAATCCGCACGGCACGGCTCCGGGCTTCGTCGCCTTTGGCCGCGACGGCAAGTTCGTCGCCTGCATGCCCGGCGTCCCACGCGAAATGAAGCCGATGCTCGAAGGGCTGCTAATCCCGTTTCTGCGGGAACGGTATGCGGTCCGCGAAGCCATCTACACCCGGGTGATTCACACGATCAATCTGGGTGAATCCGAAATCGATCATCGCATCGCCGATCTGTTCCGTTCGCAAGAGAATCCGAAGATCGCGGTCCTCGCGCATGAGGGGCAGTGCGACGTGAAGATCATGGCCAAGGCGCCCTCACGCGAGGATGCCGCCGTAGCGATCGCACCGCTGGAAGCGGAGATTGCCGCTCGCTTGAGCGGCCACGTGTACGGCATCGATGCGACGACGGTGGAAGAGGCGATCCACGCGATGCTGCGAGCGCGCGGTTGGCATGCGGCCAGCGCCGAATCCTGTACGGGGGGGCGCATTGCGGCGGCGCTCACCCGAACGCCTGGGGCATCGCAGACGTATCTCGGCGGTATCGTCGCCTACGACAATGCGGTGAAAACGCAGCAGCTCGGCGTTCTCAAGCGGACCCTGGCATCGTTCGGTGCGGTCAGCGAGGAGACGGCGCTCGAGATGGCTGCCGGGGCGCTCGGCCGCCTGGGGGCCGATATCGCCGTGGCAACCACGGGCGTTGCCGGCCCGGACGGGGGCTCGCCGCAGAAGCCGGTGGGGTTGGTGTGGTTTGCCCTCGCGGAGGCCGGGGGGCGAGCGAAGGCCTGGAAATTCGACTTCCGAGGCGACCGTGAGGCGATTCAGCGCCGCGCCACCACCATGGCCCTAGGAAGCATGTGGAAATTCTTAAGAGAGTGATTCTGCGCCCGGAACCGAATCGACCGATACTTCTATTACGTTAGCAATCCAAGACCTCACCGCTTTTGATGAAGGTATCTGCGTGAATCGACTGCGCCTAGCTCCCAAGGCCCTGCTCTTCGCCGCTATGGCGATGCTGGTTTCCGCGTGCGGCGGCGGGGGCGGCGGTGGAAACCCCACCCCGGTGATCACCTCAACGCCGATCGTCGTGCCGACGCCGACCTCGCCGCCGCCGAATCCATCGGCCTACACCTGCCCGACTTCGGGGACCGCCGCGCCGCAGATGCTTGGGACCGCTCAGAACGAGCGGCACGCGTTCACGCCGCCGAGCAGTCCCACGAGCCAGTCGATTCCGGGCCTTTACGAGGTTGAGTATGCCACGGGCAGCGCATCGACGCTGCATCCGATGCTGGTATCGAAACTCGCGAGCTTCAACGGTATCGCGATGCACTCGATCCAGAACCCGACGACCGGCCACACGGTGCAATTCGTGCACGTCGACCCGCAGAGCGGGCCGAGCGCGGTGGCTGCATTACGGGCATTGCCGGGGGTCGTGCGCGTGGTGGCGTCGGGCCGGGCGCACCTGATGGCGACGAGCGCGCGCTACCTCACCAACGAACCGATGTTCCAAGGGCAGCCGGGCGGAGGCATCAACAATCCGCCGCTCTACCAGACCGCGTCGACGGGCGGCCAGTGGGACATGCACATGATCGGCCTCGACTACGCGTTCGACTACTCCCAGCCGAACAACGGCAGCGGCATCGTGAACGCGAACGCGTTAGGCTCGCCGGCGGTGAAGCTCGCGGTGATCGATACGGGCGAAGATCTCTCGCTTAGAGAGCTGCAAGGGGCAAACGGCACGCCGAAGACCGTCTACGCGAAGTGCTTCATCACCAGCGCCAACGGCCTCACCCAGAGCACGAGCAATTTTGTCACCGACGAAGACGGCCACGGTACGGATACTTCCGGCATCGCGGCCGGTGATTCGGATAATGCCTTCGCCTTCGCGGCGGCCGGCGGCAACGTATCGCTGATGGCTTACCGCGTATTCCCGACCCCGGACGACACGTGCGTCCCCGGCGGCACGTCCGACAATCAATGCGGCGCGACCTATTACGACATTGCGGCCGCGATCGACGACGCCGTGAACAATGGCGCAAACGTGATTAGCATGAGTTTTGGTGTTAACAACCCTAACGGGGGAC
>DAHUXY010000136.1 GCA_027315505.1 Vulcanimicrobiota bacterium
CGCCAGTCCCTCCAGCGGCGTGATGTCGTCGAGAATGTAAAAACCGCGCCCGTGCGTCCCGAGAATCAGGTCGTTCGCATCCGGCTGAATCGCGAGATCGTACACCGGAACGTGATCCATCCCCAACCGCAGATCCAACCAATGCGCTCCCGCGTCGAACGAGGCGAAGACGCCGCGTTCGGTACCGGCAAAGAGCAGTCTCGGCTGCCTCGGATCTTCGCGCACGACGTTGACGTATCCGGAGAGTCCATCGACGATCGGCGTCCAATGCTTGCCGTAGTCGCGAGTGACGTATGCGTACGGACGCTGGTCGCCGAAACGATGCCGGTCGAAACACGCGTAGGCGACGCCGGCCTGCGCCGGCGATGCGTGGAGGCACGATACCCACGCATGCTTGGGCAGCCCCGGCACGTTGGCAATCACGTCGGTCCAGTGCGCTCCGCCGTCGCGCGTGATATCGAGGTGCCCGTTGTCGGTGCCGGCCCACAGCGTCTGCGCGTCGCGCGCGTCTTGCGAGATCGCATAGATCGTGCAGTACGATTCGGAATTCGTGTTGTCGTGGCCGAGCGGTCCGCCGCTAGGGCCGAGCAACCGTTTGGGGCACGGCTGGCTCAAGTCGGGGCTGATCGCGTTCCACGTCTGCCCCTCGTCCGTCGTTTTGAAGAGGACGTTCCCGCCGAAATACACCACGTTGGGATCGTGGTGCGAGATGAGGAGCGGCGCGCTCCAGTTGAAGCGGTAACGGAAACTGCCCACGCCGGTACCGAAGGTGATCGCCGGTTGGGGCGAGATGTACCGCGCGCTGCCGGTTGCAAGATTGCGTCGCACCAAATCGCCGAAGTGGGTGTCTTCGTAAACGACGTTCGCGTCGCGCGGATCCGCCATGGCGTACTGCCCGTCGCCCCAGTCCGAGATGTTCCGCCAATCGCCGCCGCTGACGCCGGCTTGATTCCACAGACTGCCGGGCCCCCACCACACCTCGTGATCCTGCATGCCGCCCATCACGTGATACGGCAGCGCACGGTCGTAACCGACGCGATAGATTTGCGCGAACGGCATCGTGTTGACGTAACTCCAGGTCTTCGCGCCGTCGACCGAGAGATCGAACCCCATGTCGCTGCCCAGCAGAAGGCGGTCGCTCTGCGCCGGATCGATCCAGAGATCGTGATTGTCGCCGCCCGCGTCGATGCTTTTGAACGTTTTGCCGCCGTTATTGGAGACCTTGAGTTCGCCCGACACGACGTAGACGCGCTGCGGGTCGTTCGGATCCGCGCGCACCTGCGAGAAATAGAACGGCCGGAAATTGAGGTCGCCGCTCGCGTTCACGAGCTTCCAGCGCGCGCCGCCGTCGTTCGAGCGATAGAGCACGCCGTGTTTGGTCGGGACGAGCGCGTAGACCACGCTTGGATGATGAAAACTGACGCTTACGCCGACGCGGTTGATCGCACCGCCGGGCAGGCCGTTGTGGAGCGCCGGATCGGTGAGCTTCGTCCACGTTCGGCCGCCGTCGGTCGAGCGGTAGAGGCCGCTTCCCACGCCGCCCCCGCGAAACGTCCACGGCCGTCGCAGATAATCGAACGTGCCCGCATAGACGATGCTGGGATCGGCCGGGTCGAACGTAACGTCGCTGCCGCCCGTGGTCGGATTGACGTAGAGCACGCGCGCCCAATGCGCTCCGCCGTCGCTCGTCCGATAGAGTCCGCGCTCCCCGCCCGGCGTCCATTCGGGCCCCATCGCCGCGACGATGGCCACGCGCGGATTGGCCGGATCGATCGCGATCTTTGCGATGTGTTCGCTATGGGTCAAGCCGGCCGCGCGCCACGTTTTTCCGGCGTCGCGCGAAACGAAGACGCCGTCGCCGGGCGAGGCCGTGTTGCGCGGAAACCCCTCTCCCGTTCCGGCATAGACGATCCGCGAATCGGACGGCGCCACCGCCAGCGCGCCGATACTGCTCGACGTCCCCGCATGAAAGATCGCCTCGAACGTCATGCCGCCGTCGGTCGAACGATAGAGGCCGCCCGACGCATGCCCGAGATAGATAACGCGCGAGTTGCCCGCGACCCCGGCGACCGCGTCGAGCCGGCCGCCCATGACCGCCGGCCCGATCCAACGCCATTGCAGCGCGCCAAGATCGCGCGCCGATACGCGCGCCACGCGCTCGGGCGCGACCGGATGCACCTGCGGCCCGGGCGCGGAGCAACCGGCAGCGATCAAGACGATCCCCAAAAAGGCGAAACGGCGCATGGATACCTCCGACCCCGGGTATTCCGCCCCGCAAGCCGGATACGCCTGTAGCCGGCGCGAAGCGCAATCCCATGACAACGCTACGCGTCGGCATCGACGTCGGTGGGACATTTACGGATCTGGTCTCGCTGGATATCGACACCGGCCGCAGCGATGCGATCAAAGTTCCGAGCACGCCGCGCGCGCCGGAGCGTGGCGTACTGGACGCGCTCGATGCGCTCTTCGCACGCTTCGAGACGCCACCGCGGATCGAGTATCTCGCGCACGCCACAACGATCGCAACCAACGCGCTGCTCGGGCAAATGTATCTCGAACTTCCACGTATCGCGTTTCTCACGACCGCGGGCTTCCGCGACGTCATAGAGATCGGTCGACAGAACCGCAGCGAAGTCTACAACCTCTCGGTCCAGCGCCCCGCTCCGCTGGTGGCTCGTGAAGATCGCATCGGCATCCGCGAGCGCATGGGGTACGACGGCCGGGCCATCGAGCCGCTCGACGATGCCGAGATCGCGCGAGCGATCGGGCTCTTGCGCGATCGCGACGTCGCCGCCGTCGCGATCGGTCTGCTCAACGCGTATGCGAACGACGATCACGAGCGGCGCCTGGCAAACGCCGTCGCGGCCGCATTCCCGGATCTTCCGGTTACCCGCTCGTCGGTCGCGGATCCGGAGTATCGCGAATACGAACGGTTCTCGACGACCTTGGTCAACGCGGCGCTGCTGCCCATCGTACAAGCCTATCTCTCGCGCCTCTCGTTCGCGCTGCGGGCGCGCGACATCGAGGCTCCGCTGTTCGTGATGCAGAGTAACGGAGGGATGGCGGCAGCCTCACATTTAGCGGCGCATCCGCTACGGATGATCGAGAGCGGGCCCGCGAGCGGCGTCATCGCCGCCGCGCATCTCGGCCGTATCCGCGGCATCCCCCGCGTTCTCTCGTTCGACATGGGCGGTACCACGGCCAAAGCCGGCACGGCGATCGACGGCGGCGTCGTCCTCGCCAATGAATTTGAAGCGGCCGGACGAACGCACAGTGGACGAGCGGTGAAAGGGAGCGGTTATCCCGTTCGCTTCCCGTTTGTCGATCTTGCCGAAGTCAGCGCCGGCGGCGGCACGATCGCCTGGATCGACGATGCCGGGAGCCTGCGCGTCGGGCCTCTGTCGGCGGGCGCCGACCCGGGCCCCGCATGTTACGGCAAGAGCGAGCGCGCGACGGTCACCGATGCGAACCTCGTGCTCGGCCGGCTGCCGCCGGCGCACCTCGCGGGCGGTACCTTTCCCATCGACGCGGCGCGTTCGCAACGCGCCATCGCCATGCTGGCCGAGCGCGCGGGCCTTACGCCGGACGCGTGCGCCTACGGCATCGTTCGCCTGGTCGATGCCGACATGGCCAAAGTGTTGCGCATCGTAACGGTCGAACGCGGGTTGGATCCGCGCGATTTCACGCTCGTCGCTTTCGGCGGCAACGGCCCGTTGCACGCCTGCGCCGTCGCCGAAGAACTCGGCATGACCGACGTCGTCATTCCGTCGCGCCCCGGCGTTTTTTGCGCCGACGGGTTGCTGGTTGCAGATCTACGCGTCAGCGCGGTCGAGCCGCTTCTCCTCACCCTGGAACGCATCGAAAGCTCCGAGCTCGAAGCGCGCTTTATCGCAATGGAACGATCCGCTCGCGCGAGCCTGCTCGAACAGGGTGCCGATCCGCACCGTATCGCGTTCTCGCGAACGTACGACGCGCGCTATCGCGGGCAGAGCTTCGAACTCGAAATCGCCGCCGCAGCGTCGGTATCCGCGATCGCTTCCGATTTCCACGTCGCTCATCATCGCCGGTACGGCTACAGCGTGGCCGAGGAATCGATCGAGGTGGTGACGCTTCGGCTCCGCGCAACGGCGACGATGCTCCCGGCGGACGCGGCGATGCGATCGCCGCTCTCCGGCGAGGCGGCGGCCGCGGCAACGATGCGTTCGGCATGGACCGGCGGCGGATTCGAATCCATTCGCGTGTATCGGCGTTCCGCACTCGCGGCCGGCACCGCGCTCGAGGGCCCCGTCCTGGTCGAGCAGGACGACAGTTGCACCTTCGTCCCCCGCGGCTGGCATCTGCGCAGCGACGGGGACGCCCTGCTCTTGGAGCGACGATGAACCCCGACGATCCGATTACCATCCAGATCATCGCAAGCGCGCTGGTGTACGCAAGCGAAGAGATGGGCATTGCCGTGCGCAACAGCGCCTACTCGCCCAACATCAAAGAGCGCCTGGATCATTCGTGCGCGCTCTTCGACCGGCACGGGCGGCTCATCGCGCAAGCCGAGCACATACCCGTGCACTTAGGTTCGCTTCCGTGGGGGCTGCGCGCGACGCTCGCGGAGATCGAACGCAGCGACGAGCGCACGGAGCGCGGCGATATGTGGGTCGTCAACGATCCCTACCTCTCGGGCACCCACCTCAACGACGTCACGGTAATTCGGCCGATCGTGCGCGAGGGTGTGCTGATCGGATACGCCGCGAACAAAGCTCATCATACCGACGTCGGCGGCATGGTTCCGGGCTCTATGTCCGCCGACGCACCGGATCTTTTCGCCGAAGGCCTCGTCGTGCCGCCGATGCGTTTGGTGCGCGACGACCGCCCGGTCGAGCACGCGATGGAACTTTTTCGCGCAAACTCACGAACGCCTCAGGCGCGCACGGGAGACTTGCGCGCGCAGATCGCCGGCAATGCGATCGGCGAGCGGCGCGTCTTGGAACTTTACGAACGCTACGGCGAACCCGCCGTCGAGCGCGCCGTCGCGCACGCGCTCGATAATAGCGAACGGCGCATGCGCGCGGCGATACGCGGTTTGGGGAACGGCACCTATCGCAGCCGCGACGTGATGGAGGACCGGGAGGGGCTCCCAAACATTCACATCGCGCTCGAGATGACGCTACGCGACGGCGACGCGCATTTCGATTACGCCGGCACCTCGCCGGAGCTGCCGTATCCCCTCAATGCCGTGTACGGCGTGACGCTCTCGGGTATTTACTACGCGCTACGCGCGGTAACCGATCCGGCTATTCCGATGAATGAAGGCTGTTTTCGGCCGGTGCGCGTGAGCGTTCCCCTCGGCTCGTTACTCAACCCGCGCCGCCCGGCACCTGTGGCCGGAGGAAACGTCGAGACGAGCACGCGCAACGCCGACGTGGTGCTGCAAGCGCTGGCCCAAGCCGCGCCGGAGCGCGTCCCCGCATGCAGCGGCGGGACGATGAGCAACGTCATGCTGGGCGGCACGCGCGCCGACGGCAGCGCGTGGTCGTTCTACGAAACCAACGGATGCGGCATGGGAGCACGCCCGGATGCCGACGGCATCGACGCCATTCAATGCCATATGACGAACACGCTCAACACGCCGATCGAGGCGATCGAACGCGATTTTCCGCTACGCGTAACGCGGTACGAAATCGTTGAGGGAACCGGCGGTGAGGGACGTTACCGCGGCGGTAACGGCCTCGTTCGCGCGCTGGAGCTCACCGAAGGGCGCGCTCGCGCGACACTGCTGGCCGAACGTCACACCGTCGCTCCGCCCGGTGCGCTGGGCGGCGGGCCGGGCGTCTGCGGTGCGCACGAACTCGAACGGGCCGGCGCCGAACGGAGCAGCGTGCCCGCGAAGACGAGTTTCGCGCTACTGCCGGGAGATCGGATCGTCGTGCGCACGCCCGGCGGCGGAGGCTACGGCCCGCCGCAGAACCATGGCGCGAGCGGCGGCTAACGCGCGTTCGACCGGGGCGCGCCGATAGGCGCGTTCCGGGCCGGCATCCGGCGGAACGATCTTCATCGTCGCATTCGCCTCGAAGAGGACGATGCGTCCCTGCGGATCCAGCGCAAAATCGATCCCCGCGTACTCGAGACCCAACGCACGCACGATCTCGAGCAAGGCGGCAACGGCCGCGGGCCCGAGCGTGCCGGCCATGTCCTCCAGAAAACGCCGCTCTTCTTCTCGATAGAGTGCCTCGCCCATGAGGTCGGCGGTGAAATAATGCACTTTCCACTGCGATGCGACCGCCAAGTGTACGGGATAGAGTGCGCCGTCGATCGCCATAACGCGATATTTTCGCACGCGCCCATCCGCCCCGCGCGCGTCGAGCGGTTCGATCGCGAGCAGGCTTTCGCCGGGGAGGGCGGCGATCGTGGCCGCGAGCTCGTCCGCGCGCTCGATGCGCTCGAAGTGCTCGCCGGTATGGAACCCGGGCGAACGCACGAGCGTCGGGACGCCGCATTCCGCTGCAAACCGTTCGCGCGCGATCAGACGCGTGCGCGGCGCCACGACGCCGGGAATTCCCGCGCACCGCTCGCTCACGTCGACGCGGGTGGTGCGCAAAACGCATGCCGGCGCATTCACGAGAGGCGACGGACGGGCGTGCGTCATCGCCTCCGCCGCGCGCAGCGCCGCACCGCACATCTCGGCATCGCCGATCGCATTGAAGGCGACGTCGTGCCCGGGCAACGCGACCGATGGGTCGTAGTAATCGGCGAAGACCTTCACCACGGCGAACGCCGTGTCGTCCAGAAAGAGCTCGGTCGCGACGTTTCCGCCGGCGGCGCACAAGAAGACGAGAACGGTGGGCGCGGCGCCTTCGCCGCGGAACGGAACCACGTGTACGGGCTGCGCGGCGAACCCCCGTTGCCGGTGCAGTGCAGCCCCGGCTTCGTCGCCCATGCGCCCCAGCGCGTAACTCAATCCTTGGTGCGCGCGGGCGCAGGTGGGGTCGAGCGCGAGCGCGCGCTCGTAACGATCGCGTGCCGATGCGATCTCACCGAGTTCCAGCAATGCGTTGGCGAGGTTGACCAAGACGGAGACCGACTCGCCGTTGCGCCGCAACGCCTCCTCGTAGGTGAGGCGCGCGGCACTCCGGCGGCCGGTGTTGAAGAGTAACGTGCCCAGGTTCGCCAGCGCCGCGCCGTGCCCGGGCTCGAGCCGGAGTACCTCGACGTAAGCGTCGATGGCCGGCATGGTGCGTCCCAGCGCGTCGAGCACGGCGGCGCGACGCATCAGCAATGCGATCGCGCCCGGCTCGCGCGCGAGGGCGGCTTCGATCTCGTCCAGTTCGCGGGTTAGCGCGCGAACCCGCGCTTTTTCAGGAGCGTATGGATGGCCGTATGGCTGCCCTTATGCTCCTCGCAATGTAACTCTTTGCACGTGCCGCGCCGGCACTGCTCCCGCGCCTCGTTCTGGCAGCCGGGCGTTTTGCACGGGCCGCGTTCGCCGGCGGCTACGCGTTTCCAGCGCCGTTTATCGTAACTCAATGCTTGGATGCTCCAGAGAAGTCCGGCGATTACCCTACGCGGGAGGGGCGGCGAATTCCCACGCGTAGCCGTTCGCGCATTTCGATCGAAGGTACGCGAATACGGTCGACCATACGCAGGGTCCGCAGCACCTTGATGTGCCACCACGTGAGATCGATTTCCCACCATGCCATACCGTGACGCGCCGAAAACGGAAACGCGTGGTGGTTGTTATGCCACCCCTCGCCGAACGAGACCAGAGCGACCCACCAGGAGTTGGTCGAGCGATCGGTCGTTCGGTAGGTGCGGTACCCGACCGCGTGCGATGCGCTGTTGACCAGCCACGTCGTGTGGTAGGTAAAGACCAAGCGCAGAAAGATGCCCATCACGACCCAAGACCAGCCGCCGAGCGCGAAGAGGCCCACTGCCAGTAAGAGCTGCAAGGGGACGTGCAGGTAGCCGCTGACCACGTAAAACTTGTCGGCATAGAGGTCGGGGCAGTAGCGCCGCTTCTCCTCGGGCGACGGCACGTACTTGTTGGTCCGGAAGAGCCAGAGGATGTGCGCCCACGTCAGGCCGCGCCGCACGGTATGCGGGTCGCCCTTGCGGTCGGAGTGCGCGTGGTGGATGCGATGGGTCGCGACCCAAGTGATCGGGTCCCCCTGCAGCGCCAGCGCTCCGAAGATCGCCGTGAGGTACTCCAGCGGCTTGACCATGCGCAGGCTGCGGTGCGTCAGGGTGCGATGGTAGTTCAGGGTGACGCCCATTGCCCCCGTGACGTACGCCAGCACCGCCGCTACCGCGAGGCCCGACCAGGTAAACATGCCGGGCAGAAAAATGAGCAGGGCTCCCAGATGAATCCCGAGGATCCCGAGGCCGTTCGACCAGTTTGGACGAGAGAGTTTCACGAAGCCATCCCTTTCAGATGTCGGTGCGAGCAAAAACTAGCGACTATGGTGTAGAGTAGGGGGATGAATAGCCAGAAAGTGGGCCCATCATAGCGGGCCGCCGGGCCGCTAGGCCCAAGACCCCCCGGGCGGCAGAGCCGTCCCAAGTTAAAGAGGCTCCGCTGGAAGTATTCGGCACGATCACGCAGATTTATCCCAGCGCGACGTTTGCCGTGGAGTTGGAGAACGGTCATACCGTCCTCGCGCACATCGCCGGGCGGTTGCGCCGGCATCGGATTAAGATCCTCATGGGCGATCGAGTCGATCTCGAAATGTCTCCCTACGATCTCTCCAAGGCTCGGATCGTTTATCGGTACCGTGCCGGGGAAGCTCGCCGCTCGCGTTAAGCGAAGCTGTAAAATGCAAAGGGCCCGATAAAATCGGGCCCTTTTGGATTATCCGATAGGATAGTTAGCGGTAGGACGGACGACTGGCGAAACAATCGCGACAGTAGACCGGCTTATCGCCGCGCGGTTGGAACGGCACTTCTGCCACGCCGCCGCACTGGCTGCACGTCGCGCGGAACTTCTCGCGCTGCGCGCCGCCGGCGCCGCCGCCGAAACCGCCGCGTCCGCCGCCGCCGCCCTGGGATGCCTTACGCGCAGCGCGGCAATCGGGACAACGGTTGGGCTTGTTCTGGAAGCCTTTCATGGCAAAGAACTCTTGTTCGCCTGCCGAGAACGTGAATTGGCGCGAACAATCGACGCAGGATAGTGTTTCGTCTTGATACATGTTAGACGAGGACTCCTCAATGGTTTAGTGATCTATTAGTTGGAATCGACTCGAATAACACGCTCAGATGGTAACCGACTTCGCTTCCTATGGCGGATAGTAGCACAGATCGCCGGGAAATGCCAATCCTTCTGGGCCGACAAAGGTCATTTTGGGGCCCGCCCCGGACGCCGTTCCTGCGTGGGGGGCCGCCACAATCGCGGCTAGCGGCCATCACGCGATTCGAGAGCGCTTCCCCCCAAGGAGCCAGAAGATTTCCGGCTTAACAACGAATCCGAACGTCGACTCGTTGAACGAATTCGGAGGTGACTCATCCATGGATCATAAGATGACGCGCAAAGAGGCGCTCGCGGGCCTCGTGGTCATGCCGGCGCTCGCCGGGCTGCTCGCGGCCGGAACCACGGCGATCGCAGAAGCTAAGGGATCGCAGAAGCAATTCCAATACCAGGACAAACCCAAGGACGGCAAGCAGTGCTCGGGTTGCTCGCTTTTCATCCCCGGCAAGACACCCACCGCCAACGGGCAGTGCAAGGTCGTTGCCGGAACCATCAGCCCCAAGGGCTGGTGCGTCGCATACACGGCGAAGGCTTAGAGCCGGGCGGCCAAGCCGCTCGCGGAACGCGCAAAGGGGCCGAGCAATGCGCTCGGCCCCTTTGCGTCGTCCCAGCCGGGGCGGCCGCTCTTTAGCGGCGCCCCCGGCTCGAGCTACTGTACTCCAGGAAGCTGCGCGCGAGCAGGTTGGTCGTGAAGATGAAAACCATCAGAAGCAAGGCCGCCGCGTACGCCAGCTCGTGAGACTTTGCGAACGGCTGGCTGATGTAGGTCCAGACCACGTACGTGAGATAGCCGACCGGCGAGTACGTCGGGGCGAGCGTGGGCATATAATTCGACCAGCCGGCGGTATAGATGAGGGGTGCGGTCTCCCCTAGGCCAATGCCCGTCGCGACCAACAAGCCGGTCAGGATGCCCGGCGCGGCCCATGGGAACGCGATGGTAAAGACGACCATCGCCGGGCGGGCACCCAGCGCGAACGCCCCCTCCCGCATGGCGGGAGGCACCTTCGAGAGCGCGATATCGGCCGAGCGAACGACGTACGGCAGCATGAAGATGGCCAGCGCCAGCGCACCCGCCATCAACGAAAATCCCCAGCCGAGCGCTTCGACGAGTGCGACGTAGAGAAAATACCCCACCACGATCGAGGGAACGCCCGAAAGAATATCGATCGCAAACCGCACGGTGCTCTTGCCCCACGGCGGCGCAAACTCGACGATCCAGATCGCCGTACCCAGCCCGACGACGGTCACCATCAGTAAGCCGACGCTCACGAGTAAAAACGTCCCCGCGATGGCGTTCGCCAAGCCGCCGGCGATACCGGAGGTTACCGTATAAAAAATCTCCGGATGGAGCGCCGGAAAACCACGAATCGCGACAAACGCGAAGACGATAAAGAGAATCGCGATGGCCGCGAGCAGGCAGAGGATGCTGACCGTCCACCACAGGCGATTGAACGCCGAACGCAGGATCACTGGCCCTCCGAACGATCGGCACCGTGCAGCGCGACGCGCGCGATGATGTTGACGGCGAGCGTGATGAGAAAGAGCACCACGGCGAGCTCGGCCAGCGATCGCTGGGCCATGCCGCTCGAATCCGTGAGCGCCGATTCCAGTTGCGAGACGATGACGGCGGCGATCGTATTCACCGGCTGATAAATATTCTGCGGCAGCGAGTTGATCGCCGAGCCGCACACCATCAAGACGGCCATCGTTTCGCCGAGCGCGCGGCCGAACGCGAGCAGCACCGACGCGACGACACCGCCGCGTACGCTGGGGAGCACCGCTCGCGTAACGGCCTGCCAGCTGGTTCCGCCCAGCGCCATGCTCGCTTCGAAGATCGTCGCCGACTGGGCCAGCACCACGTCGCGAATCGTCGCGACCATAATCGGTGTGACCATCAGCGCGAGGATGATCGTCGCCGCGAGAAGCCCGTTGCCGCTCCCGGCGCCGGGAAGGCGCGCGATCAGCGGCACCAAGACGACCATGCCCCACAAACCGTAGACGACCGAAGGAACGCCGGCCATCAATTCGACCAGCGCGTTGGCGATCGGGCGAATGCGCGGATGGACGCGGTACACCAGCGCCATCGCCACCATAATCGAAAACGGGATCGCGATGAGCATGGCGAGCGTCGAGGTTGCGACGCTTCCGAAAATGAACACGATCGCGCCGAAAATCGCGCCGGGTTCGGCCGAGAATCCGTTACGGGTGACGCTGCCGCTCCCGTACTGATTCCCGATGTTCCAAATCGTGCCCGAGAAGAATCCCAGGCCGTTGAAACGGATCGCCGGGTACGCGTAGATAGCCAAAAAAACCAGCATCAGCACGATGATGAGGACGCTGGCGAGTGCGGCAATGCCGGTCAGGCCGCCGAGGGCAATTTGCGCGTTCGGCCGTTGCAGCCGGGACGGGCGTTGGATCATGCAGATTCCTTGCAACAAGCAACTACCCGGGGGCGTCATAGGCGACGCCCCCGGGCCTTTCCGAGGTAATCGTTGCGACCGAAACCGATTACTCGATCTTGTTGATCTGGGCCTTGCTAAGCTTCACGATCGCCGCGGGCAGAGGTAGGAAATGTACGCTGGAGAGGAATCGCTCCTGTTGGCCGCCCTTGGCGTCGATCGTCCAGGAAAGGAACTCCTTGAGCGCCGCGCGGGTCGACGGGTCGGCCTGCTTCGGATTTACGATCGCGTATTCGTAGTTGATGATGGGATACGATTGCGCACCCGGCGCGAAGACCAGCGAGATACGCTCGTCGCGCGGGGTCTTGCTGCCCAGAGCCTTGGCCGCAGCCGAGATCGTCCCCGCGGTCGGGAGCACGAAGTTGCCCGAGCGGTTGAGCAGCGCGGCATAACCGAGGCCGGCCTTGTTCGTTTCGTTCAGGAAGCTCACGCCGATGTAGGCGATGCAGTATTTGGTGCTTTGGCAGGTCTGCACCATGCCGGGGTTGCCGTTCGCGCCGACCGCGTTCGAAACCGACGGCCAGCTGATGGTGGTGCCGTAGCCGGGACCGTTCTTCCACGACGGGGTTGAGAACGAGAGATACTGCGAGAAGATGAACGTGTCGCCCGAGCCGTCCGAACGGTGCACGGCAACGATCTCGTGGTGCGGAAGCTTCGAAGCGACGTTCTTGTTGAGCGCTTTGATTTTGGCGTCATCCCAAAACTTGATCTGACCGCTGTAGATCCCGGCGATGACGGGGCCGGATAAGTGCAAGTGGATGCCATTGAGGCCGGGGAGATTGTAGTTGATCTGCTGGGCGCTGATGGCGAGCGGGATGTTGAGCATCGGCGTGCCCTTCATCTGGCCGTCCGACATATATGCATCCGAGGCGCCGATCTGGGCAACGCCTGAAATTGCCTGCGAGATGCCGGTGCCGCTACCCGTGCTCTGGGTCGTAATCTGGACGCCATGCCCCTTTTGGTAATCGGCAACCCACAGATTCATCAGCGGGTAGAGCAGCGAGGAGCCGGTCTCGAGCAACCGCGCGTTCGCGGCTTGCGCGAGCGGCGTGCACAGAAGGGCCGCCCCTAAAGCCAGTGCCGTGATGGAAAGTTTTCGCATCTATACTCCAACGGTGAAGCAGCGGCTTCCAACGCGAGCCTCTGCCACCCTAGAATAGCCGTCCTGGGCTAAGCGCCTTTTAAGGGCGGGTTACTCGATTCTTAAGCTCGATGTGCTAATAATAACTTGAGTCACTATTTAGGCTCAGGCAAATGGCAGGTTTAGCCTGCCGGCACTCCAAGAGGGCGGACGCTCCTGCACCGATGTATAAAATCGACTTATGAGCACAATTGCGATCGCCTCGCTCGATGAGCGAGAACTCCTGGGCGTCTGCGACGATCTCACCCCGCTGCGGCCCGTGACCTTCTCCAGCTCGAAGGATACCAGCTGGCTGCGCGAGGTTTTAGAGACCCGGCGCCCCGGCTCGTTTATGGTGACGCTGAAGAAATGGTCCGACGATCAATGGTTCGCCGAGGTTACGCGCGTGCTTCCGATGCCGCACGACGATGCGATCGTCGCCACGCTGCGCAGCGTCCCCGCGTTTCGTGCTCTAGCCGAGGACTCGCTCCACACGATCGCGCAGGCCTCGAAAGTGCAAGTCGCGCGGCGCGGAAAAACCGTCATTAGGAAGAACGCGGCCTGGCCGTACATAGGTCTGGTCATCGAGGGCACGCTGGCAAACGCTGCGGGGGATACGGGGCGCGACCGCTTCTTCTACAGTATCGCTCCACGCGAGCTCTTCGCGCTGGTTCCATTTCTCGACGACGGCGCGACGATGGGCCGAACGATCGTCTTGTCGAAGAACGCCAAATTCTTGGCGATACCCCGAGAGGTATTGCGCGAGCAGGCACGCCTGCATCCCGAACTGCTCTTCTCGCTCGCCGCACTCTGCGCGCAACGGCTGCGGATCGTGACCGACGCACTCTTCGCCCAGGCTACCGAGCCCGTCACCAACCGCATCGCGTCGTTTTTCTTGCAGCACGCAACGCCCACCGCAGGAATGGCGCTCGCGCTGCCGCCCCTGCAAACGATGACGCAATCGCAAATGGCCGCAGCGGTCGGCACGGTGAAAGAAGTCGCGGCCAGAGCAATCGCGCGGCTCGAAGAAGCCGGCGGCGTCCGCCGCGAACGCGGCCACGTGCGCTACCTCGACCGTTCGATCCTCGAAACGTTCGCGCTCGCGCGCGACGACCAACGGGAGTACGCCCCCGCGGTTTAGCCCAGGATCTTCACGAACGTATCGGTGAGCCGCGCGACTTCTTTTTGGTCGAACTCGCCGTCTTTGTTCGGGCGGATGCATTGAACTAGGCTCGACGCCATCAACTGCACGGTCGCGCGCTCCAGCGCCGATTTTGCGGCGCCCATTTGTTGCGCGATGGAGTGACAATCGCGCCCTTGCTCGATCATCCGGGCAATCGCCCGCACTTGGCCCTCGACGCGCCGCAAACGCGCCAAAATCGACTGGGTCGTCTCGGGGTCGATATCGAGCCTTCCCTCACTCTGCACAATGGGTTCGCGGCTTTTTCTTGCCATACCGTTACTCTACTCGGTATCGGGTGAGGCTTGCAATACCCTAGGGGGTATGGTATATTGGCCGAGGTCACCCGCTTGCAAGGAGTTCGCATACAATGAGTGCCGTTAATCCATTCCTCTGCCCGGCCAAAGAACGCGGGTGGAGAGTCGAAGCCGCGGTTCGCGGCATTGCCGGAACCATCGTGCTGGCCAGCGCGGCGCTCGCGCTTCTCGACCGGCGCTGGTTGTGGCTCACGGCGTTCGTGGGAGTCAATCTGCTTCAGTCGTCCTTGACGGGCTGGTGCTTGATGTCGAATTTTCTGGCGACGTTCGGCGTAGGGGGCACCAAACGCAATGCGTAACGGCGCGTTCGCCGCGGCCTTGGCCGGCGGATTGTTGATCTCCGGGTGCGCCTCACACGGCCCCGACAGCTCGGCAGAACAGAGCATCCCGGTCTCCGTCGCGGTGGCGCGCACGGCGTCGTTTTCATCCCCGGTCGAGCTATCGGGGACGCTCGGGGCCGTCCGCAATGCCACGGTCGGCGCCGCCTCGGCGGGGCGCATCGTGTCGGTCTCCGTTCGCGTGGGCGATCGCGTAAGTGCCGGAACGGTGCTGGCACAAGTCGATACCTCGCAATACGGCGCGCAGTTAGCCGGCGCGCGTGCCGGAGCCGCGGCAGCCTCGGATAGCCAATTGGCCGCGCAAGCCCAGGTGACGCAGGCGCAAAGCCGCCTCCGGCTCGCTGAAACGACGGCCGCCCGCATGTCTTCGCTCTACGCGCAAGGCGCCATCTCCAAGCAACAACAGGACGAAACGCAGGCAAGCTTAGCGGCCGCGCGCGCCGGAGTCGCGCAGGCGCAAGCCGGCCTCGGTGCAGCCGCGGGCATGGCCGCGCAAGCGCAAGCCGGCGTGACCGCCGCGAACGTCCCGCTCCAGAACGCGACGATCACGGCGCCGTTTTCCGGCGTCGTTACCTCGAAATTCGTCGAACCCGGCTCGGTAGTCGGGCCCGGTAGTCCGGTTGCGACCGTGCAAGACACGCAGGACCTGGAGTTGGACGTCGCCGTCCCCGAGGACAATGCGGCCTCGCTGGTGCCCGGAGCTAGCGTCGTCGTTCACGTCGACGCATTAGGCGGGGCGCAGGTTCCCGCAACCGTGCGCGCCGTCGTACCATCCGATAACGCAGCGTTACGTTCCGCGACGGTACGCATCGCCGTCGCGCCGCGCGCGGGGCTGTTGCCCGGAATGTTCGCGCGCGTCTCGGTCTCCGGCAGCAGCCATCGCGGCGTGAGCGTGCCGTTCGCGGCCATGGTCACGCGCGCCGGCCAATCCGGCGTCTTCGCGATTGCATCCGATCGCGCCACGTTCATGCCGGTGCAGCCCGGCGTCGTGAATGGTACGTCGGTCGAAGTGAGCGGAGTTCGCGCCGGCACTCGCGTCGCCGTCACCAATATCGCGCAACTCACCGATCAAGCGCCGGTTACGGTGTCGCATTAATGAGTAAACAAGGTATGGCCGGGCGCATCGCCCGGTATTTTTTGCAATCGAAACTCACCCCCGCGATCGTCATTGCGATTTGCGTCTGGGGATTGATGGCGATTTTCCAAACCCCTCGCCAGGAAAATCCGCAAATCACGATGCCCGCCGCGACGATCGTCACGCAGTATGCCGGCGGCTCGTCCGAAGAAGTACAGAAGCTCATCACCGAACGCGGAGAACGCGTTCTCCAAGAAGTCCCCGGCATCGAGCACATCTATTCGACCTCGACGCAGGACGTCTCGATCATGACGGTGCTGTTCCACGTCGGGGACGACCCCACCAAATCGTTCGTGAGCCTGTACGACCAGGTGTTCGCGCACCTGAACGAACTGCCGCCCGGAGCATCGCAGCCGCAGATCACGCCCCTTTCCGTCGACGACATTCCGATCGTCGTCCTTACCCTGCACGGCGCGAACTACAACCGCGGCCAACTGGACGCAGCGGCCGAGCATCTGATCGACGCCCTTCGCTCGATCGACGGCGTGTCGACGATCGATACCTACGGCGGCCGCCCGCGCGAAGTCAACGTCACGATCGATCCCGTCAAGCTTGCGGCGTACGGCCTCTCGCCCGGGCAAATCGCGCAGGCACTGGGCGTGACGAACCTCACGCGTCCGGTCGGCACCGTGCGCGACGCCCGCAACGAACTCACGATTCACGTGGGCACCATCTACTCCAACGTCGATCAGGTGCGCGCGCAGATCGTCAGCGTCAGCAAAGGCCAGCCCGTCACCCTGGGCCAAGTGGCCGACGTCCAGCTCGGCTACATTCCCGAAGAAGCTCGCACGCAGTTCGCGTACGGCGGAGCCGAAAAGAACGCGTCCAAGGCTCCCCAACCCGCGGTCAGCATCGCGATCGCGAAAAAGGCCGGCAGCAACGCGGTTGCGGTCGCCCAGAGCATTTTGGCGACAACGAAGGCCACCGATCTCCCACCCGGCGTGGACGTCACGGTGACGCGTAACGACGGGGCCAAAGCCAACCTAGCCGTCAACGAACTGATCGAACGGTTGGTCGAGGCGATCGTCATCGTCGTGCTCCTGCTCTTGGTCTTGGGCTGGCGCGAAGCGCTGGTCGTGGCCACGGCGAGTCCGCTCACGCTGTTCATTACGCTGGGCGTAGGAATGATGACCGGGCAGTCGATCAACCGTATCACGTTGTTCGCCCTGATCTTAGGCCTGGGTCTCCTCGTCGATCAAGCGATCGTCATCGTCGAAAATATTCACCGGCACTACGAGGTGCATCCCGATCGGTCCAAAGCCGAGTCGACGGTTCGCGCCGTCGCCGAAATCGGCAGCCCGACGACCCTGGCGACCGTCAGCGTCGTGCTCTCGTTCCTTCCCATGCTCTTCGTAACGGGCATGATGGGGCCGTATATGCGGCCGATCCCGATCAACGTACCGGTCGCGATGGTCGCCTCGCTGCTTATCGCCTTCGCGATCACTCCCTGGGCGACGTACGCGCTGCTGCGCAACCAAAAACCCAAGCCTTCCCACGGTACGCCGGGGTGGATCAAGCCGTTTCGCCGCTGGTTAACGCATCTGGTCGACAAGCGTCGCGCCGCCAACGCCTTCCTCGTTATCGTCCTGTTGGCGTTTATCGCAAGCGCGCTGCTGCCGGTCTTCACCTTGGTGAAGTTCCGGATGTTGCCGGATGCGAACCAAACCTCGTTCCTGCTCTCCATCGACGC
>DAHUXY010000155.1 GCA_027315505.1 Vulcanimicrobiota bacterium
CGAAGACGTCGCCTTCCTGGCCGATGCGGTTGCAACCACGAGCGCGTTCACGCGGATGCCCGGCACCCTCACGCTCCATGCTGCGGTCATCCGATCGGCGAACGATGCGTTCGCCATCGTCGGCGATTCCAACACCGGGAAGACGACCACCGCCGTGGCATGCGGGCTCTCGGGGTACGAGGTCTATTCGGATGAGTTCTGCATCGTCTCAAACGGCTGCGTGCGACCGTTCCCGCGCTCCCTTTCGTTGCGGCCCGGTGGAATGGCGGTGCTGCACCGCCTTCGAGCCGTACCGCCGGCCCTGCGCGAGGCACTCCATCTCCACGAGGACGGCTGGTCGAACGCTCGTTTCGATGCGCTCTTCGGCGAAATCCCGGCCGGCGAACGGGTTCCGTTACGCGCGATCTTTCTGCTCGGCGGACGAGCCGAACATCCTTCGATCGAGCCCCTCGCACCCACCGCGCTGCTTCCGGCGGCGGCACGCTATGCGAAGAGCGCGAGCCCGCCGTTGGAACGGGTAGCCGAAGTGCTCCTTCTTCTGCGTTCGCTTGCGTGCTACACATTGGTCGTCGGCGATCCGAACGAAACGGTACGCGCAATCGCGCAGGCCGTCGCCCGAAACGCGGTACCGGCATGAGAGAGCGCATGCGCGTGCGTATGACCGGCCGGAGTATGCTTCCGACGCTTCGCCAACCGATGGTGCTCGAAGTCGGCCCGCTGGATCGCACCAGCATCGGGGACGTGCTCGTTTTCGATGACGGCAGGCGCCTTGTGGCCCATCGACTGGTCTCCGTGCGCTCCGGCCAACTCGTCACCGCCGGCGACGCCCAGCCGGAGCGGCTGGAAAGCATCCCTCGCGAGAACGTCGTCGGGCGCGTTACGCGCGTCTTTGCGCGGCCCGAGTTCGATGCCCCGATCCTGCACTGGCGGGGATCGCGGCTCGTCGGGCGCGCGCTTGCCTGGACGCGCATTCCGCGCGCACTCTGCCGCACCGCAGCACGGGAGCTCCCAATGCGTCGCCCGCGACGCTTCGCGGCCCTTGCGGCGACCGCGCGCGCAGCTCTTGCACAGGATCGCGACGCCCTGCAGCGTGCGCTGGAGCGCGACGGCTCGCTCGTCCTCGACGAAGCGCGTCGCCGCCGCCTGCGCCCGTTCATCGCCGAAGCTACGCATCGGCTCGCCCTTACCAGCGATCGCGAACCGATCCGCGTCGCAGCCGCCTTTCAGGCGCAACGCATCGGCGATCGCGCGCGAACGGTACTCGCCGAACTCGCAGGCGCGGGCATCGAAGCCGCTCCGCTGAAGGGGGCGCATCGAGCGCTCTACGAACCGGAGTTGGCACGGGCGCATCCATCCAACGATGTGGATATCCTCGTGCGCCCCTCGGATCTCGCGAGCGCCTGCGATGCGTTACATGCGGCCGGATATGCCGAGCGCGGACGGGCGAGCGATTACCGCCGGCACCACCATGCGGTTCCCTACACGGGCACCGACGATATCGCGGTCGAACTGCACGTCGCCCTCGCACCGCCGGCGCTGCTCGCGGAGCGTCACGATGCGCGTACGTTGGAACCGCACGTCATACGCGACGGCGAACGGTTACGTTTCGACGATGTCGTCACGCTGCTGCACCTGTCGATCCACCAGATCGGCGACTTCAACTTCCGGGATACGGTGCTCTGCGCACACGCGCTCGCTCGCGACCCCGGCCTGATCGAGCGTCTGCCGACGCGTTCGTTCCGCGTCCGCGCGCTCGCGCGTTATGCAGCCGGTTTAGCCGGGCTCGCCTGTTCGCGTCGTCCCCTCGAACGGATCTATGGCGAATGGCTCGAGCGACGCGAGGACCTGCCCAGGTGGCTACGCGAGCGGAGCGCGGCGATCGACGCGCTGATCGCCCTTGCGGCCGGCGACGTCGTCGATGCGCGCTATGCTCTTGCCTTCGGGACCGGCACGTCGCCGACTCGGCACGTGGGGCGGCTCGGCGCCGCCGCGCGCATCCTGTCACGCATAGCGCTCGCGCCGGTGGTCGCGGCCTTCGCGCTCTTGCTGCCGCCGTTCCGCGCGGCTTAGGTTTCGATCAGCTGCAGCGAAGCAAACGTAGCCAGGATCCGCAGCACGTCGTTCCGCGCCCGCACCAGCAGTGCCGAGTCCCCGCCGACGAGTTCGCGCGCGATCGCTTCCTCCGAATGCCGGCCATCGCACATGCGCAGCACCGCTGCGGCGGCCCGGTTGAGAACGTGGATGCGCTGGGATGCCGCATCGTGGACGACGGTTTCATCGCGCACGTCGCGAACGTCGAGCGTCGATACCGCTTTAGGACCGGCCATAGCTATTCTCTCCTTTAGTAATGTGCTAACGACCCGTTTCGGCGCTCGCGCTCCAGCGCGCGCACGAACACGAGGAGTGAGAGCGGAATCAATATCACACTCGCCAATGCCAGCCACGCGATATCGAAGCGCACGCTTGCCAGCGTCGCACCGGCCAGGGCCGCGCGCACGGCCTGAAGCCCGTGGGTGATGGGGAGCAGCCACGAAACCCACTGCAGCGGTTTTGGAAGCAGCGCCGTCGGAAAGAGCACGCCGCTGAGCAGCGACGACGCTCCGCCGACGAAGAAATTCGCCGGACCGATCTGTTTGTAACGGAGGGTCGCCGCCGCGCTCAGAATGCCCAACGGCAGCGTTGACGTAACGATCAACGCCAGGCATACGAGTGCGACGGCCACATTTGCATGCCCGATGTTGAGACCAAAAAGCAAGGCGCCCAGCAGTAGATACCACGCAACTTGGAGCACCGTAAAGATCAGGGGCCACGCCATCGACGAGAAGATCAACGTCGCGCCGCTCGTTACGGAGGTGAGGATCGCCTCGAGCGTTCCCAGCACTTGATCGTTCCGGATCGCTCGTTCGACGCTCTGCATCGACGTCTGCATCACCGAGAAAAACGCCAGGTTCACGACCGCGTATTCAAAGTACGAGCCACGGCCGTGGAGCCCGAGCGCCGTCGAATTCGGGACCAATTTTGAAATGCACCACGTGCTGAATACCGCGATGACGATGCTGACCCACTGCATCGCGAAATTGAGCGGATAGGCGATCGTCAGGCGGATATCGCGGACGAAAAAAGCCCAGCAACGGCTCACGAGCGCTCGCCCCGGGTCATCGCCGAGAAGGCGGCGCCTCTTGACTGCGCGAGCGATTCAACGCTGCGCACGCCGACGCCGGCTTCGACCAGGGTCCGCAACATCGGATTGAGACCGGCGCCTTGGGCGAGCGTTACCTCGAGTTCCGGGTCGCCGTCGTCCTTTGCCGAGCTTCTACAGTCGAGAACCCCTTCGCATGCCATTAACGCCGTCAAGAGCCGGGCGTCGTACGACGTGAGCCGAATGCGAACGCGGGATGCGGATGCGATCGCCGCCTGGATCGCCTCCGGCGTCTCGCCCCCGTGGATGCGCCCGTCTCGGATGACGCCGATTCGGTCGCACGTACTCCACGCCTCTTCCAAGGAATTCGTGGCGATGACGACGGTTTTTCCCGCCGCATGGCAGAGTTCATCGCGTACCAAGCTGCGCATCTCCATCGCGTGCGCGGGATCTACCGCGCGGGTCGGTTCGTCGAGAATGAGAATCGGTGCGTCGCCGAGCAACGCGCGCGCCATCACGAGACGGTGTCGCATCCCGGTCGAGTAGGTCGCGTAATGGCGATCGATGCTCTCCGCGAGATCGACCTGACCGACCACGGTATCGATGCGGCTTGCGAGGGCGCGCCCGCGCAAGCCGGCGAGGTTGCCGAAAAATTCCAGGTTCTGCCGCCCGCTCAAACGATAGTAAAAGGATCGATCGTCCGCAAGTGCTACGCCGATGAGCCGGCGCACGCGCTGCGGCTCGCGGCGGGCGTCGACTCCGTCGATCGCAATTTCGCCGTAGCTGGGGATCGTTAGGGTCGCGAGCATCTTTAGGAGGGTCGTTTTTCCCGCGCCGTTCGCCCCGACGATTCCAAACACCGTCGAGCGCCGCACGGTAAACGTCGCCGATTCTATGATGCTGCTGCGTTTGCCGGCAAAGGTTTTTCCGACCTCGCGTACGACGATCGCGTCGGTTTCCACAACAGCCATACTACCGGAGCACGCGCCTGGGGCCTAGATGTAAGGGGCTCCGCCCGAGTGGGGACTAAAGCCACCCTTCCCCCGCATGATGGCGAAATGCCCTGCCCGGCCTGAGCACTCTTCTCGCGTTTTTTGCCCCGATGTGCCAACGCGCCCGAAATGCGAGTTGATTACAATCGTGCAGTGGGAAATCGCTTGAGCGTTGTCGTTCCGATCTATAACGAGGCGGAACATCTCGACGCGCACATGACCTCGATCGACGCATATCTCGCCGCTTTCTGCGGCGAGCAACGTTCGTACGAACTACTCGCGGTCGACGACGGCAGCACTGACGGGACGCACGACGTCTTACGTCTCGCGCGGCATACCTGCCCTTCCCTAACGATCGTCACGCATCCGGCGAATCGTGGGCTCGATGCAGCGCTCGCGACCGGATTCGCCGCGGCTTCGGGCGATATCATCGTCGCATTCGATGCCGACCTCACCTATGCGCCAAGCACGATCGGATCGCTCGTCGACGCGCTTGAGGGGCATCGGGCCGGCGTTGCCGTGGCTTCGCCGTACGCACGAGGCGGCCGTTCGACCGGCGTTCCGTGGCTTCGATCGTTCTTGAGCCGCAACGCGAATCGCTACCTTTCTCTGGCAGTTCGCGGGCGCATCGCGACGCTCACGTGCATGGTGCGCGCGTACAGAGCCGATCTTCTGCGCGGCCTCTACGCGCCGGGACTTCCCCATGAGGGGACCTTCGGGCTGCTGTTCGCCGCCATAAAACAGGGTGCGCAGGTCGTCGAAATCCCGGCGGTGCTCGATTGGTCGGCGCAGCCCGCCGCCCGCGCACGGCGGATGCGCCCGATGCGCATCGCCCGCCACATCGCGCGCGTGTTAACGGCCGGAATCAAAGCTCGGCCATTCTTGCTCCTTGCGATCCCGGGCCTCATTCCCGGATTGCTTCCTGCGGTCCTCGGCGTTGCGCTCCTGGCAAGAACGTCGCCGCGAACGCTCGGACTCGTCACCGCGATAACGCTCGTCGTCCAATACGGCAGCCTGCTCGTCCTAACGGCTCAACTCGGCGACTTCGCATTCAAACGTCGCTCAACCACGTCACGCTTACGGAGAACTTCATGCACACGATGATCCCAGGAATCCAATCCCTCGCGTTACCGAACGACCAGGACGCCTCCGGGAGGTCGTTTGGGCCCGAAGAGCGCGAAGCGCTCGATCAGGTTCTCGCGTCGGGCACGTTGACGAGCACGAAGGGAACCTTCGTAACGCGTCTGGAGAAAGATTTCGCGCGCAGAATCGGGGCGAAACATGCGTTTGCGTGCGCGTCCGGAAGCGCGGCCATACACGTCGCCATCGCCGCCCTCGATTTAGAGCCTGGCGACGAAGTCGTCACCACTCCCATCACCGATATGGGAGCGCTCTCTCCGATTCTGTACCAGGCGGCGATCCCGGTCTTTGCCGACGTCGACCCGCTCACATGCAACGTGACCGCCGGAACGATCGCGGCGGCGCTTTCGGAGCGCACGCGCGCCATCATCGTGACGCATCTCTTCGGAAACCCCTGTGAGATGGAGGCGATCGTCGCGCTCGCGCAAGAACGCGGCATTCCGCTGATCGAAGACTGCGCGCAAGCCTACGGGACGACCTATGCGAGGCGTCACGTCGGCACGTTTGGCACGATCGGGTGCTTTAGCCTTCAGCAGGGCAAGCACATCACGTGCGGCGAGGGCGGCATCGTGGTAACCGATGACGACCAGGTCGCACGGCGCATGTACCTCTTCATCAACAAAGCCTGGGGTTATGGCGATGCCAATCCCGACCATTATTTCCTGGCGCTCAATTATCGCTTATCCGAATTGCAAGGGGCCGTGGCGTACGCCCAGCTGCAAAAGCTCGATCGGAACGTCGCGGTGCGCCGCGAACGCGCGGCAGAGCTGACCGAACGCCTCCGGCTCGTGCCCGGCATCGGGACCCCCATCGTGCCGGCTCCGGGCGTTCATACCTACTGGAAATACGCGATTCGCATCGACGACAAGGTCTATCCCGGCGGCCCGCCCGCATTTGCAAAGCTGCTCCGCGACTCCAACGTAACCTCCGCACCGCGCTACATCCAAAAACCGTCCTTCATGTGCGAAGTCTTCCAAAAGCGACGGACCTTCGGAAAGAGCGAATTTCCTTTCTCGATCGCCCGCCCGGAAGCGGTGGATTACCGTATCGAACGCTTCCCCGGAACGATCGAAGGGCTGGCGCACGTGCTGGTCCTGCCGATCAACGAACGGTATACCCAAGAGCACGTGCGCTACGTGGCGGATGCGATTGCGAGCACCGCACAGGAACTCGCGGTGCAAGGTGGCTAGCGGCGATCGCATCAGGTTGGCGCTCGTCGGCGCGGGGGCGATCGGCGCCACCCACGTCGAAGCCGCGAAAACGTCCGGCTCTCTGGACATCGTCGCGGTTTGCGACGAGCGTCCGGCGGCGGCCGCGGCATTCGAAACGCGATACGGGGCGCGCGCGTATAGTTCGGTTCCTACCCTGATAGCGGCTGAGGAACTCGACGGCATCATCGTGGCGACCCCTCCGAGCACGCACCGCTCGATCGCCGAGTTTGCCGCTTCGCGCGGTCTGCACGTGCTCTGCGAGAAGCCGTTGGCGCTCGACGCAACCTCCGCGCGTGCGATGTTTTCCGCGGCGTACGACCGTGGCGTCGTCCTTAGCATGGCCTCGAAATTCCGCTTCGTCGACGACATCAGAACCGCGCGGCAACTCATAAGCGATGGGCAACTCGGCGAGCTTCTGCTGGTCGAGAACGCCTTTACGTCATCTCTGGACATGGGTTCCCGGTGGAACAGCAACCCCGCAATTTCCGGCGGCGGCGTGATCGTCGACAACGGTACGCACGCCCTGGACATGTTTCGCTATCTCTTGGGACCGGTTCACGAAGTGCGCGCGCAGGAGTTCCGGCGCTACCAAAACCTTGCCGTCGAGGATACCGCGACCCTCACGATTCGCACCCGGAGCGGGGCACTAGCCACGAGCGACCTGTCCTGGAGCATCGACAAGGCGCTCGGGCACTTCTTGCGCATTCACGGTTCGAAGGCAACGCTTGAGATCGGATGGGCGCAGAGCCGCATGCGCCTCACGTCGGATCGCGAGTGGCGTACCATCGGGGAGGGCTACAAGAAACTCGACTCCTTCTCGAAGCTGCAGCGTAATTTTGCTCGGGCGATCCGCGGCTTGGAGCCGGCCGAAGTTTCGCCGGCAGATGCGATTGCGTCGGTGGAAGCCGTGGAATCCGCATATGCGTCGCTAGCCTGCGATTCGTGGGTTGCCGTCGGTTCCTCACCGCGACGGGCGGGAGCGCGGCGCGCGGCGGTGGCGCGATGAGCGCCACCACCCTGCCGAACGTTCGCATTCATCCCACCGCCATCATCGAGGAGGGCGTGCGGCTCGGAGAAGGGACGGCCATTTGGAACGGCGTCCACATCCGTCACGGCACGACCCTAGGCGAAGAGTGCATCGTCGGAGAGAACACCTACATCGCGTACGACGTGCGCATCGGCAAGCGTTGCAAGCTCAATGCGATGGTGTACGTGTGCACGGCGGTGACGCTCGAGGACGGCGTCATGATCAGTGCCGGAACGGTGTTCACCAACGATCGCTTTCCGCGCGCAACGACGCCGGATCTGCGGTCGTTGCGATCGAGCGACCCCGACGAAGCCACGCTCCCGACCCTGGTGCGCGACGGCGCGACGATCGGCGCGGGCTGCACGATCGGCAACGATTTGACGATCGGGCGGTTCGCAATGATCGGCATGGGATCGCTCCTCACCAAGAGCGTGCCGGATTTCCATCTCGTTTTGGGCAGCCCGGCGCGATCGGTCGGGGCCGTATGCCGTTGCGGTGAAGTACTCATCCGCTTCGGCAAGGATCCGGCGGATTGCAACGCCGACGTCACCTGCACGTCGTGCGCGCGACCGTACGCGATTCGTCGCGGAACGGTGGTCGAACGCTAATGGCGCAACGCGTCGCGGTCGTCGGTGGCGGGATGCTCGGCATGACGCTGGCTCTGCGTTTGGCTCGCGAAGGCCGCTCGGTCACCATTTTTGAGCGCTCGCCGAGCGTCGGCGGCCTCGCGGCGCCGTGGGAGATCGGCGGTGCCACATGGGACCGTTACTATCACGTCATTCTGCGTTCCGACGTACGGCTGTTGGCGCTGCTCGACGAACTCGATCTCACGTCGGCATTGCGTTGGAAAAGCGTCGGAAGTGCATTCTTTATCGATGGGCGGATTCATCCGTTTTCAACCCTCGCCGACTTCGTGGCATTTCCGGCCGTGGGACCGATCGACAAAGTACGACTGGGCCTAGGCATCCTGAAGGCAACGCGCGAGCGCGATCTCGAACAGCTCGATGCCGTCACGGCAGAGGAATGGCTTCGCAAAGTTTTCGGTGCGAAGCTCTACGAGCGTTTGTGGCAGCCGCTCCTGCGAGCAAAGCTCGGTGACGCCTACGCGCAAGCCTCCGCGTCGTTTATCCACGCAACGATCGCACGGCTCTTCGGCGCCAGAAAGAACTCCCGACAACGCGAGGAGTTCGGCTACGTTGAGGGCGGTTACGCAACGATCGTCGATCGCCTCACCGAGCGCCTCGCCGAGGCCGGCGTCCGCTTTAAGACCGGTGTCGACGTCAACGCGGTCCGCAGGTCGGGAGCCGCCCTGGCGGTCGCCTACGACTCCGTTTCCGAGACGTACGATCGCGTGGTCGTAACGGTGCCGACCCCAATTGCCGCGCGCATCTGCGACGCGCTCGCGCCGGACGAACTGCTACGCCTGCGCTCGATCCGTTACCATGGTATCGTCTGTGCTTCCCTCCTGCTCGATCGGCCGCTCGGCAACGCCTACATCACCAACATCGCGGATTCGCGCATCCCGTTTACCGGCGCAATCGAGATGACGGCGCTCGTCGATCGGGACGCGCTCGGCGGAGGCTCGCTCGTATACCTCCCGCGCTACGTCGACGCTCGATCGCCGTTCTATCTGATGAACGACGCATCGGTCCAGGAGTCTTTCGTACTCGGTCTTCAACGCATGCATCGAACGTTCGATCCTTCGCAGATCCGGGCGCTGCGCATATCCCGAGCCCCGTACGTCTTCGCCCTGCCGGAAGTCGGCTCGGCGCGCCGCATTCTCCCGATGCAAACTTCGGTCCCGGGCCTCTTTCTTGCGAACTCTAGCCAGATTGTGAGCGGAACCCTCAACGTCAATGAAACGATCGGCATTGCGATGCAGGCCGCAGAGGCCGTCGCCGAGTGCGCGACCGGTCACGAGGAGGCGCGCTATGAAGCCGTGTGCTAGCCTCTCGCTCGACCTCGACAACGCGTGGTCGTATCTCAAAATCCACGGCGGGACCAGTTGGCAGACGTTCCCTTCGTATCTCGACCGCGTCGTCCCGCGCGTGCTGGATTTTCTCGCGCAGCGCGATCTGACCATCACGGTGTTCGTCGTCGGCCAGGACGCGGCGCTCGAGAAGAATCGCGAGAGCCTCGCGTCGATTGCCCGGGCCGGCCACGACATTGGGAATCACTCGTTCGACCACGAGCCCTGGATCGCGCACGCCGGGTATCGCGCGGTGCGCGACGAGCTCGGCCGGGCCCACGCCGCAATTGCCGATGCCACCGGCCGCGAACCGCGTGGATTTCGCGGACCCGGTTTCGCAACGTCGTCAACGTTATTGGACGCCCTGGTGGATAGCGGGTACGTCTACGATGCTTCGCATCTGCCGACGTTTATCGGGCCGCTCTCCCGATGGTACTACTTTCGCCACGCGGATCTTTCGCCCGCAGAGCGGCAGGAGCGCCATGCGCTGTTCGGCCATTGTACCGACGGCTTCAAGCGCAACGCCGCTCACCTGATTCGCACGTCACGCGGAACGATCGTCGAGATTCCGGTGACGACCATGCCCGTTCTCCGGACGCCGATCCATTGCAGCTATCTGCTCTATCTCGATGCCCTCTCGCCGCGCTTAGCCGATGCGTACTTCGCCTTCTCCTTGAGCTTGTGCCGGATCGCCGGAGTCGAGCCCTCGCTCCTGCTCCATCCCCTCGACTTCATGGGAGGCGATGACGGTTTGGACGAGTTGCGCTTCTTCCCGGGAATGACGGTGCCGGCGAATCGAAAAATCGAAACCGTTTCACGCTTCATCGCGATGTATCAACACCGCTATCACGTCGGCACCATGATCGACCATGCGCAACGCGCACTGCAAGCTGCGGGCCCGGCGACCGGGGATGCCGGCCTTTCGATCGGCGACGTAGTGTGAGGATCGTACGGCGCAGCATCCTCTACGGCGTGCTGCTAATTCTTCTTACCTCTATATTCATAGGCCGCCTCACGCAGGCTAAACCGAATTGGTCGTTCGACGGATATACGTATGCCATCATGATGCAGATGGATGCCGGGGTCCCGTACGCGCAGGCGCGGCGCGTATCCCAGCGCTTCTATGCCGGCAAGCCTCCCGCAAGCGATAGCGAGACCGCTCCGTATCTGAAGACCGCATATCCGCAATATTGGCAACTCTTCGCCCCGCGACTGCTCTATCCGCGCATCGCGTCCTGGCTTTGGCCTCGCTACGGCATGCAGGCGTTGCTGCTCGTATCGGAGGCATCGCTCGTTGGATGCGTGCTGCTGCTCTTTCTCTTGCTGCTTGAATATACCGGACCGGAAGCCGCGGCGCTTCTAGCCCTCGGCTTCGCCCTCGTCCCGGAAGTGCAGTTGCTCGCGAGCGGAGCCCTCACCGACATGCTGGCGACGTTCTTTTGGTTCGGAGCGTTATGGTCGATGCTTCGTTACGCAACGACCGCACGGGTGCCGTGGCTGCTCGGATACACGGCGTTCGCGACCCTGATGTCGCTAACGCGCCCGATCGCCTATATTCCTCTCGCTTGCGCTGCGGTATTACTGTTGGCGGGCTTACTACGACAGAATGCTCGATTCGTGGCAGCCGCGCTCGCGCTCGGCGCGATCGCACTCGCGCTCTGCGTGTTGGGGCTCGTGCTCGAAGCTCGGGCCGGTGGCCCCGGCCTGATCGCCATCATGCAAGGGCTGCGAGCCGGTAGCCGCTACCTCAGTCACGGGCCGTTCGCGATCTGGTATGTCGCGCGCGTCATTGCCGTCCTCGCGACGTTCGCCGCCGCATCGCTTGCGCTGCTCGCTCCCGTCGTTGCCGTTCCCGCGCTATGGCGACGCCGAATGGATGCCGACGGCGCTCTCTGTGCCGGTGCGATGCTCTCCGCTCTCCTGACGGCACTCGTCGATCCCATCGTCGGTGATGCGACGCGCGTTGTCTTGGTGCCGTTGCTCCCGGTCCTTTGCATCGGCCTCGCGATGGCGATCGGCAAGGCGCGCGTTGCTGCGGCGTAACGGCACCGCAACGATTGCCGCGGGCCTTTTAGGGGCGCTCGCGCTCTTCGCGGCCTTTGCCCTGCGGCCATATCCGGCCACCGATTTCGGTATTTTCTACTGCGCCGGCCAAGCCGTTTCCGCCCATGCCGACCCGTACCGGGTAGAACCGTTGCGCGCGTGCGAACGCAGCGTCTGGGAGCCCGGCTACCTCGAGGGCTATGCCGAGCCGGCCGCAACGCCCGGTTACGCCTTACCGGCGTTTGCGCTCCTTTCGCGCCTCCCATTTGCGACGGCGAAGCTGCTCTGGTTACTGCTCCTGTGTTCGGCGTTCGGTAGCGCCGTCGTTTTGCTCACCAGACTCTCCCGGTTGCACCCTCTTGCGGTACTCGCGCTCTG
>DAHUXY010000165.1 GCA_027315505.1 Vulcanimicrobiota bacterium
TACGGCGTGATCTCACTGCGCCTTTCGTTCGATGCGAGCGGGGACTGGGAGCGCATGGCCGCGCTCTCCGCGCGTCTGCGCAAAGACGAGGCCGTCGCGGCCTACGCACAGCGCATCACCACCCGCATTTGCCAGGAACTCGGCGAAGCGCTCGACGATCCGCACGACACCCTCATGGAAGACTACCAAGTGATCGACATCGAGCGTTGCGCCCCGCCGGTCGATGCGCAGACGCTCCTCGCCCAGCACCCGGCCCAACTGGCGAATCTGCTGCTCGGTGAAAGCTCGGAGCTCGCTCGCGCCGAAATCGACGAGACCCTGCGCGTGCGGTTTTCGTATTTTGCCGACGATCTCACGATCGTCCAATGGGATACGGCGTTCGTCTTCGACCGGCGCGAAAGCAGCGACGCGATTCAAGACATCCTGGAGTTCGCCAACTCGCAGCTCCTCGAATTGCGCACCTACGACGCCCAGCTCGATCGCGAACTCGATATCATCTACAAACTGCAGCCCGGCGGCTCCGGGAGTTCCATGCTCGGGCGCCGCGAAGCCGACCAAGCCGCCCGCCTGCGGTACACGATCGTCGACGTGCTAGAGATCATCGATCGCTCCAGCAACGCGCTCAAAATCGTCGGTGATGCCTACTACGCGCGCATCTATCGCGCCGCCGCCGCGCGTCTGGGCCTGGCCGACTGGCAGAAGCAGATCGACACGAAGCTCGCAAGCGTCGAAGACATGTATCGCTTTTTCATCGATCAGTCGCGCGGCCGCCGGGACGCGTTCCTCGAAACGATCGTCATCGTGCTGATTGCGCTGGAATTAGTTGTGGGCGTCGCGACGCTGTTGAAGCACTAAGCGCACGCAACGCTTGCCCTCGCGGCGCGTTGAAGGGCCAGCGGTGTTTGGGGAACCGTTCGTCAGCGCGCATCCTGCGCGCTTCCTACTCGTGCGTTTTTGCACAACATTCAAAGGAAGTCGACATCCTGTCGATTGTGCAAAAATCACACGTTCCACAAACACCGCTGGCCCTTCAACGCACCGCGAGGGCATCGTCGATTTGCGCTAGATAGCGTTGTTTGAGTGCGTCGTCGATGAACGAGGCTTCGAACGAATTGCGGGCGAGGGTTACGATTTCGTCCTGCGTTAGGTTTAGCGCGGCGATCGTTTGGGTGAAGTTCGCGTCGATATATCCGCCGAAATATGCGGGGTCGTCGGAGTTGATCGTCGCGACCAATCCCGCGTCGAGCATGCGCTTGAGCGGGTGGCGGGCCAGATCGGGGACGACGTGCAGCTTGACGTTCGAGAGGGGGCAGACCGTGAGCGGGATCCGCTGCCGGCGCAATCGCTCGACCAGCGCCGGATCTTCCATGCTGCGCACGCCGTGGTCCACACGCGAGACTTTGAGGAGATCGAGCGCCTCCCACACGTAGGCGGGCGGGCCTTCTTCGCCGGCATGCGCGACCGTCAGAAAACCCTCGGCGCGAGCGCGGTCGAAGACCGTTTGGAACTTCGAGGGCGGGTTGCCGAGTTCGGCGGAGTCCAGCCCGACGGCAACGATGCGGTCGCGATAGGGTAGCGCGGCTTCCAGCGTCGCCATCGCCGATTGGGCGGACTGGTCGCGCAAGAAACACATGATCAGGTGCGCGGTCATGCCTAGGTCGGCTCGCGCGTCGTGCAGGGCGCGCGTCAAGCCGTCGATCACCGTTTCGAAGGCGATGCCGCGATCGGTGTGCGCTTGCGGGTCGAAGAAGAGTTCGGCGTGGACGACGCCGTGGCTCGCTGCGCGTTTCAAGTATGCAATCGCCAGATCGTAGTAATCGTTCTGGGTGCGCAACACGTTCATGCCGGCGTAGTAGACGTTGAGGAACGATTGCAGATCCGTAAAGTTGTAGGCCGCGCGCAGCGCTTCTACGCTGGGATATGATAACGCGATGCCGTTGCGGGCCGCTATTGCGAAAATGAGTTCGGGTTCGAACGTGCCTTCGACGTGGACGTGCAGTTCGGCTTTAGGTATGCGCGCGATATCGGTCACGCGGTGTGGTTATACGGCGGCCGGAGCCTCGCCTTTCCGGCGTAGCGTGCGGTAATCGCCGTTCCGGATCGTAATGCCGTGGCCGTCGAACCATTCCAGCAGCGGAACCGCATATTTGCGCGACGTTCCGATCGCGTCGCGAAATTCCGCCATCGTCATGCGGCCGCGTTCGTTGATGCAGGCCGCGATACGCTGGTGGATCGCTGCGATCTGCGAACCTCGGTACAGATCGTCACCGACCTTGACGAGCGCGCCGCGCGCGAGCAACGTTTCGTATGCTTTTGCGACGCCCGGGACATTCGATGATTTTAGGGCCGTTGCTAGGGTATCGTAGGGACCGGGCACTAGCGGGCGGTCGGGATCGATCGCGACGGCGCGGTCGAAGAAGGCTTTTTGCGCGTCGGTGAGCGAGGGCTGGTGGCCGATCGTCGCGTAGTATCCGGCGCGTTTGGCGATGCGCCCGTCCTGCGCGAACGTTGCCAGCGTGCGCACGAGGAGCGACTCCGGGATGTCGAGTTCGCGCGAGAGGGCGAGCGAGGTTACGCCGAGCGCCCACGGCTCTTCCGCTTCTCCCCTGGCGAGGCGTTCCAGAACTCGTCTCAGCACGTCGCGCGCCGCCGTCGCGTCGATGAATGCGCTCGGGCGCTCGATTCGCAAGAGTTCGCCACGCTCCGCGAGCGCTTCGAGCGCCGCAGCGGCAACTTCTTCGCGCAGGTTGGCCAAAAACGCGATCTGTCCGATCTCCGAAGGCGCGAAGCCTCGGCCGCGCACGATCGCGAGCAGCATTTGTTCGAGCGCGTTCGGAGCCTCGGCGGCCGTCGTGGCGACGCCCGCACCCTCCACCTCGCCGCCGCCGAGCAGCGTTTTCGGCGAGGGCCGGCGCACGACGAAACGTACGCCGGGGAAGGCCAGTACGGGCTCGCGCAGGTGCAGTTGCGCGGTGACCTCGCTCGCGTCGTGCGGCGGGCGTTCGAAGACGAGCGTTCCCATGATCTCGGCGGCTCCGACGTACGCGCGCACCGGCATGCGGCGGCGCATCAATGGGAGCGCGGATTCCAGCGGGCGAAAGCGGACCGCAAAGCTGGATTGCGGCGCAAAATCGGGGCTGGCGACGACGTCGCCGCGCGCGGCCTCGGCCGTTTCGATGCCGGGGAGATTGAGCGCGACGCGCATGCCGCCGGTGGCGCGTTCGCGCGCCTGGCCGAACACGTGGAGGCCGCGCACCCGCATCTGTTTGCCGCGCGGTTCGATCGCCACGAGGTCGCCGGGGGCGAGGCTCCCTTGCATGAGGGTTCCGGTCACGATCGTTCCACGGCCGGGTAGCGTAAAGACCCGATCGATCGGTAGATACACCGGCGCGTCGGCGTTGCGCGGTGCGATGCGGCTCAGCTCGCTTGCGATCGCCGCGCGCAAGGTATCCAAGCCGTCGCCCGTCGCGCTCGAGACGCGAACGTACGGTGCGTCGGCGGCCAGCGTGTCGCGCAGCGCTTCGCGTACGTCGCTCTCGACGAGATCCAACTCGTCGGCGGAGAGTAAGTCGGCTTTGCTCAAGACGACGATGGTGCGCTGCACGTTGAGATACCGCAGAATCTGCACGTGCTCGACGGTCTGCGGGCGCACGCCTTCGTTCGCCGCGACCACCAGGAGCAAGAGTTCCATGCCCGACGCGCCCGCCAGCATGTTATGGAGAAAGCGTTCGTGCCCGGGCACGTCGACGATGCCGGCTTCGGCTCCGCCGGACAATTGCAGGTGCGCGAACCCGAGATCGAGCGTCATGCCGCGCAACTGTTCTTCGGCCCAGCGATCGGGATTGGTACCGGTCAAGGCTGCGACGAGCGAAGACTTGCCGTGGTCGACGTGGCCGGCCGTTCCGATGATGTGCATGCCGCTCAGTGCGTTCCCGTTTTTGAAGCGGAAGTCATGGCGGCTCGCAGACGGCTCTTCTTATATCCGTACACCGCGTAGATCGCGATGCCGACCGCGAACCAGACCAGAAAGCGAATCCACGTGGGCAACGAGAGGCCGGTAATCAGATAGAGGCACGACGCGGCGCCCAGCAGCGTGAACACCCATACGAGCGGCGCGCGAAAGGGACGGTGGGCGTCGGGTTGGACGATGCGCAGGACCAGCACCCCGACGCAGACGATGGCGAAGGCGCTCAGCGTGCCGATGTTGACGAAATCGAGCAGTGCCGCAAGCGGCATCGTGGCGGCAAGAATCGCCACCAATCCGCCCGTGATGAGCGTCATCCGGACCGGCGTGCGAAAGCGCGGATGGATCGCCGCGACCGCGCGCGGTAACAGCCGGTCGCGCGACATCACGTAGAAGATGCGCACTTGGCCGAGCAGCGAGGTGAGCATCACGGTGGTGTTTCCGGCGATGCCGCCCAAGGCGACGAGCCAAAATGCGATCGGATTCTTGGTTGCCGCCTCGAGCGCGTCGAGCATCGCGGCACCATCGCTCAACTTTCCCACCGCAACGACACCCACGGTGGCGAACGCGATTGCGACGTAGAGCAGCCCGCCGATAACCAACGCTAGGATGATGCCCAGCGGAACGTGCTTAACCGGGTCGTGCGCCTCTTCCGATGCCACCGTGACGGTATCGAAGCCGATGTATGCGTAGAAGACGAGCGCCGTACCCGCGACGATGCCGTGCCATCCATGCGTCGCGAACGGATGAAGGTTGGAGAGACGCACGGCAGGCAGCACCGCGGCGAGAAACACCACCATCGTCACGACTTGAAACGCGACCAGGGCGCCGTTAAAATGCGCCGACTCGCGAATGCCGATAGCGACCACGATCGTCACCGCGATCACGGTAAGCGCGGCGATCGCGTCGATGCGGCCCGAGGCGACGGCGCCGGTCTGCGCCCACGCCGGCAGCACCACGCCCACGTTCGCAAGTAGATGCTGCGCGTAATCCGACCACGACGACGCCGTCGGAGCGACCGAAAGCCCGTACTCTAAGATCAGGTCCCAACCGATCACCCACGCAACCGCTTCCCCGAGGGTTGCGTACGCGTACGTGTAGGCGCTGCCGGCGACCGGAACCATCGAAGCGAATTCGGCATAGCAGAGCGCTACGCACAGGCTCACCAATCCCGAGAGCGTGTAGGCGAGAATGACGGCCGGACCCGCCGCATGCGCTCCCGCACCGATGGTGGGGAAAATCCCGCCGAGCATCGTGCCCAGCCCAATCGCCGTAAGCGCCGGCCACCCCAGCGACCGGCGTAAGGTAGGGCCGTCGCTATCGCCCTGCGTCCACGCTAAGGGTTGCCGTGCGAAGAGATGCTTCACCGATAACGGATGACCAGCGACTTCATCTCGCTCATCTCGTCCATGGCGTAGCGAACGCCCTCGCGGCCGAAGCCGCTCTCCTTAATGCCGCCGTACGGAAAATTGTCGATGCGCAGCGTGGGATAGTCGTTGGCGATCACTCCGCCCACGTCGAGGCGCTCGAACGCGGCGGCAATCGTCCGCACGTCGTGCGTGAAGATTCCCGCCTGCAAGCCGAACCGGGTGGCGTTCGCGCGCTCGAACGCTTCGTCGAGCGAATCGACGGGCCGTAGCGTGGCGACCGGGCCGAACATCTCTTCCGATTCGACGCACATCGCAGGTTGCGTATCCTCCAAGATCGTCGGAGCCATCACGCGCCTCTCCCAGGTATTGCCGCAGAGGACGCGGGCGCCGCCCGCGATCGCTTGCGCGACCCAGTCGGCGATACGTTCGGCCGAGCGCGCGTCGATCACCGGGCCGACCACCGTACGTTCGTCATTCGGATCCCCGGTCGCGAGCGCTTCCGTTTCCCGCAACAGCGCTTCGCGAAAAGCTTCGTAACGGTTACGCACCACGTAGATGCGCTGCACTTTGATGCAGACTTGTCCGGCCTGCGCGAACGCGCCGAGCGCACACCGTTTCGCCGCCCATTCGATGTCCGCATCGTCGCAAACGATCGCCGCCGCGTTGCCGCCTAATTCCAAGGCCACGCGCTTGCGCCCGGAGAGGCTCTTCAGATGCCATCCCACCGCACTCGACCCCGTAAACGAGAGCATCGCGATCCGCTCGTCGGTCGCCAGCGCTTGGGCGACTTCGACCGGCGCGTGCATGGCCGACAATCCCATTTTCGGCCAACCCGAAGCGTAGACGATGCGCGCGAGTTCCAGCGTGCTCAGCGGGGCCTGCGGCGGAACCTTGAGCACGATCGGGTTCCCCACCGCGATCGCCGGCGCAATTTTATGAGCGGCGAGATTGAGCGGAAAATTGAACGGAGCGATAGCGCCGATCGGCCCGATGGCGCGCCGGGAAGCGATCGCCGTATAACCGACGCCGGAGGGCGTGACGTCCAGCGGAAGCACTTCGCCCGCGCCGCGCGTCACTTCGTCCGCGGCGAGCGAGAAGGTTGAAACCGCGCGCTCCACTTCGATGCGCGCGAAGCGCCGCGGTTTGCCGGAATCGGCAATCATCAGATCCACGAGTGCGTCCGAGCCTTCGCGGAGCGCGGCCGCGATGCGCCGGAGCATCGCCTGGCGTTCGTAGCGCGGAAGCCTCCGGCAGTCGTCGAACGCGGCGGACGCGGCGGCAATCGCATCTTCCATATCGCGCGGACCGGCGATCGCAACCTCTCCGACGGCGCTGCCGTCGTACGGGCTGAGTACGGCCATCGTTCCGTCGCCGGCGCGTTCTTCGCCGGCGATAAACGCCGGAAACTTCATCGCAACGCATCCTCCACGGCGGCAATCGCGAGCGCGTCCTGCTCCGGAGCGATCGTGCGCAGATCGATCAGCACGCCGCGCTCGTCGATTCGCGCGACGAGCGCCGGTTTGCCCGCGCGCAAGCGCGCCGCGATGCGCTGCGACGACGCACCCGGCAACGCGACGGCAATCGAAGGAAACCCGTGCTTCGGGAGCGCTCCGCCGCCCACGAACGCTTCGCTCTCCACAATTCGCGCGGATGCGATCTTCGCAACGTAAGCGCCGGCCCTAGCCCGCAACGAATCCGGCGATGCGCCCAGCATCGCATACAACGGGATGCGTTCGCGCGACTCGCGGGACCGGTACAGCCGCAGGGTCTCCGCGAGCGCCGCCAGCGTGAGCTTATCGACGCGGAGCGCGCGCAGCAATGGATTGCTCCGTAAACGCGCGATCGCCGGAGCCGCGCCGACGACGATGCCGGCTTGGGGCCCGCCCAGCAGCTTGTCGCCGGAGAACGCGACCAACGCTACCCCCGCAGCGACCGCATCGCGCACCGTTCGTTCGCGCGGCAGCCCGTACTCGCCGAGGTCGACAAGCGCGCCGCTGCCGAGATCCTCCACCACCGGAACGCCGGCACGCGCGCCCAGCGCCACAAGCTCGCCGGCATCGACGTCGTTGACGAAGCCTTCGATGGAGTAATTGGAGGGATGCGAGCGCATCATCAGCGCCGTTTTCGGCGAGAGCGCTCGCTCGAAATCGCGCAGATACACCTTGTTAGTCGCGCCGACCTCGACCAGCGTAGCTCCGCTGCGCTCCAGGACGTCGGGGAGCCGAAAGCCGCCGCCGATTTCGACGAGTTGGTTGCGCGATACGATCACTTCCAATCCCTTGGCAAACGTATCGAGAATCAGCAGTACGGCGGCCGCGCAATTGTTGACGACGAGCGCGTCTTCGGCGCCGCTGGCTTCGCGCAGCAAACTCGTAACCCGCGCGTAACGCGAACCGCGCGCCCCTTCGAGCACGTCGTATTCGAGGTTCGAATAGCCGCTCCCAATTTCGCGGGCCGCGTCCAGGGCCTCGCGAGCGAGCGGCGCCCGTCCGAGATTCGTGTGCAGGATGATGCCGGTGCCGTTGATGACCGGCAGCAGCGACTGCGCGGCCAGCGCCCCGATACGCCCGCCGATCCGTGCGACCAGCTCCGCATACGCGGGCACGACGTGAGTGCCGCGCGCGTGCCGCAACTCGCTCTCGATGGCCTCGCGTAACGCATCGCGCCCTACGAGAGCCTCGTAGGGCGCGATGGCGGGATCGTCGAGAAGCCGGTGCACCGCGGGTAACTCCCGGAGCGCCTGCACTTGCGAGTTTCCTACGCGACGTGCTTGGAAAGCATCGAAGAAATCGCGTTCTCTGGAACGTACCCGACGATGCGATCGACCGGCTGGCCGTCTTTGAAGAGAATCAGGCACGGGATTCCGGAGACCTGATATTGTCCGGCTAGGCTCGGGTTGTCGTCGGTGTTCAGCTTGACGAACTTCGCCTTGCCGGTGTTGGCGGCAGCGACTTTTTCGACGACCGGGGAAAGCATCTTACACGGTCCGCACCAGGGAGCCCAAAAGTCCACCAGCACCGGCTGGCTGCTTTGGAGTACTTCGGCTTGGAACGTGCTCTGGGTGACGTCTGGCAATGCGCTCATAAAATTGGTTTTCTTACCTCCAGTAGTTCGAACCCGCGGTCCGCTTGCAAGGGTTTCGAGGTCCCCCGGCTATCCGGCCGGGGGGATGATCTCTTCGCCCGTGATGTCCTCGATCTGCTCTGCTTGCTTACCCATATTCGTGATGGCGATCACCTCGTCGCCGTCGCCCAGCCTCTGCAGGCGAACGCCCTTGGTAGAGCGGCCGGCCTTGCGGATGTCGCCGACCTTGAGGCGGATCACCTGATTGCCGCTGGTGATCATCAGCAATTGGTCGTCCGGCGCGACCATGATCTGGTCGACGACGGTGCCGATATCCTCGCGCTCCTTGGCGAAGGCTTTGACGCCCTTGCCTCCACGCGAGGTGTGGCGGTAGTCTTCGATCGGCGTGCGCTTACCGAAGGCCTTGGAGGTGACCAGCAAGACTTCCTTACGCTCGTCTTCCACGATGTCCATCGCGATGATGGTATCGCCGTTCTCGAGCGTCATCGCCTTGACGCCGCGCGCGTTGCGGCCCATCGCGCGGACGTTCTTTTCGTTGAAGTGAACCGCCATGCCAAGGCGCGTGCCCAGGATGATATCGCGCGATCCATCGGAGAGATCGACGGCCAAAAGGTCGTCTTTCTCATCGAGGTTGATGGCGTTAAGGCCGTTGCGCCGGACGTTGGCGAACTCGTCGAGCCGCGTCTTCTTGATGACGCCTTGCTCGGTTACCATCACGAGGTTCTTCTCGCCTTCGAACTTGTCGATCGGGAAGACCGCGGTGACGTGCTCGCCCGGGGGTAGCGTGAGCAGATTGACGAGCGCCGTACCGCGCGCTTGACGCGTGGTATCGGGAATCTCGTATCCGCGCAAGCGATAGACGCGTCCCTTGTTGGTAAAGAAGAGCACGTGGTCGTGCGTCTTGGTGGTGAAGAAATTGCGAACGACGTCTTCACGCTTGAGGTTGGAGATGCCGGTGACGCCGCGTCCGCCGCGATTCTGCGTGCGGAACGTATCGACCGATACGCGCTTGATGTATCCGCCCACCGTGTACGTCACGACGACGTCGGTGTTCGGGATGAGCTGCTCCATCGAGATTTCGTTCTCGGCGGGCTGCACGTCGGTGCGGCGGTCGTCGCCGTAGCGCTTTTTGATTTCGAGCGTTTCGCCTTTGATGATCTGCGCGACGCGACGCTCGTCTCCGAGGATATCGTGCAGGTCGGCAATCGTCTTCATCAACTCGTTATACTCGTCCTCAATCTTCTGGCGTTCGAGGCCGACGAGCGTGCGCAGACGCATATCGACGATCGCTTGGGCCTGGATATCGGAGAGGCTAAAGCGTTCCGAAAGCCGGGTCTTGGCTTCGTCGGTCGTCTGGCTCGAGCGAACGATTTCGATGACTTCGTCGATGTGATCGAGGGCGATGCGGTAGCCTTCGAGCAGATGCGCGCGTTCTTCGGCCTTGCGCAGATCGTACTGCGTGCGGCGCGTGATGACGTCTTTGCGATGCCCGATAAAGAATTCGAGCAGTTGCTTGAGCGAGAGCACGCGGGGCTCGAGCGCGACCGTCCCGTTGGCCCGCGGTTCGCCCGCCGGCACGAGGGCCAGCATATTGAAACCGAAGCTCGACTGCAGCGGCGTATGCTTGAACAGCTGGTTGAGCACGACTTTGGGCGTCGCGCTCTTCTGCAGTTCGACGACGACGCGCATGCCCTTACGGTTCGACTCGTCGTCCAAACGCGCGATGCCCTGGATGCGTTTTTCGGAGTGCGCCTCGGCGATCGCCTCGACGATGCGCCCTTTGTAGACCTGATACGGAATTTCCGTAATCACGATCTTGTGGCGGCCCTTCTCTTCGATGATCTCGGCTTTACCGCGAATCACGACCGAGCCGCGCCCGGTCTTGTAGGCTTGCCGGATCGCCTCTTGGCCGAGGATCGTTCCGCCGGTCGGGAAATCGGGGCCGTGGACGATGTCGCAGAGCGCGTCGTCGTCGGCGTTGGGGTCGTCGAGCAGTAACACGATCGCATCCGCGATCTCGTTGAGATTATGCGGCGGAATATTGGTCGCCATGCCGACCGCGATGCCGCTCGAGCCGTTGAGCAAGAGCTGCGGGAAACGCCCGGGCAGCACGGTTGGTTCGGTGCCCTGGTTATCGAAATTATTGACGAACGGAACCGTCTCTTTATCGATATCGGCGAGGATATCGGTCGCCGGCCGGGCCAGACGCGCCTCGGTGTACCGATAGGCGGCCGGAGAGTCGGGGTCGATCGAGCCGAAGTTTCCGTGGCCGTCGATGAGCGGGTAACGCAGCGTAAAATCCTGCGCTAACCGGACGAGCGCGTCGTACACCGAGCTGTCGCCGTGCGGATGGTAGCTCTTGAGCACCTCTCCGATGACACCGGCGCATTTGCGGTGCTGCTTGTTGGGCTCCATCCCCATCTCCCGCATCGCATATAGGATGCGGCGCTGCACGGGTTTGAGGCCGTCGCGGACGTCGGGTAAGGCGCGCGACGCGATGACCGACATGGCGTAGGAGAGGTAGCTCTCCTTCATCTCGTCTTCGACGTTTACGCGTTGGATAATATCGTTATTCATCTGCTCGATTACAAAAAATATGGCTGGCGCTCGTGCCAACCGTCGCGATTATTCAAGTCTTGAGGATTCGAGGTTTACGGCGGGTCTTCCCACACGGGGATGCCCTCGTCGTCAACCTCCGGCCTCGGGACGGCAGTCTCCGCGAGATCGTCGAACGAAACGGCCGCCTGCGGGCGGGGCGGCGGCGCCCACTCGGGTTCGGCCCGCCGGTCCGCGGGCGGACGCTGCGACCCCACGCCCAGGCGGATATGCTCCTTGGCGTCGTTCGCGGCCGCGGCGACGGCGCGCAGATGCTCTTGGAGTTTTGCCTCGAAAGAGGCCTCGAAATCCATGCCCGATACCTTCGCCGCGCCCTTCCACGCCACTTTCCCCACCGAATCCGCATTCGGCGCCTTCGCGCAGCGTTTCGCGGCACGTTTGCGCGCGGGCGATACCGTCGCCCTCAGCGGCCCCCTCGGCGCGGGAAAGACCACGTTCGTGCGTGCCGTGGTGCGAGCGCTCCACGGCGACGACCCGACGTCGAGCCCCACCTTCACGTTCTGGCATCGCTACCTTCCCCCGGCCGGGCCGTTTTCGCAAGCCCCCGCCATCGACCACTTGGATCTCTATCGCATCGAAGACCCGGCGGAACTCGCCGAACTCGGGCTGGAAGACGCCTTCTCGGGCGATTCGATCGTGCTGGTGGAGTGGTGGAACCGGGCTCCGCAGTTGATGCCGGGCCGCCGCTACGACGTGGCCATCCAGGGTGCCGGCTCGAGCCCGCGGGCCGTCAGCGTGGAGTACCACCCGTGAAAGTGCTCGG
>DAHUXY010000193.1 GCA_027315505.1 Vulcanimicrobiota bacterium
GGCATCGGGCCCACCGCGATCGGACGGGTGATCGGCGTGGTAAAGGCCTACTGCACCCGCGTCGGCGCGGGGCCGTTCCCCTCCGAATTGCACGACGAGCGCGGCGAACGCCTGCGGCGCCAGGGCGGCGAATTCGGGACCGTAACCGGCCGGCCGCGCCGCTGCGGCTGGTTCGATGCCGTCGCGGCACGCTATGCGGTACGCCTCAATGGCCTCTCGTCGATTGCCATTACAAAACTTGACGTTCTCTCCGGCTTCGAGCGGATCGGTATCGTGACCGGATACCGGCTGCGCGGAGAGCCGGTTGGTTTCGGCTCGGCGGGTGCGCCGGAATTGGAGCTAGATATTGAAGAACACGAGGGCTGGAGCGAGGCGATCGACCACGTGCGCGATATTTCCGCCCTGCCGCCGGCGGCCGCGCGTTACGTCGCGCGCATCCAAACGTTGCTCGGCGTCCCGGTCGAACTCGTCTCCGTCGGCCGCGAGCGGTCGCAATTAGCGCGATGACGGTAAAAGTGCGCGTGAGGGCGGCCGATACTGTTCATAAGAGTCCGGCTGACGTTTTGAATGTCTGCCGGCATGAGCGTCGTTGGGCAAGGAAGCCCGGCGCTACGGGCCACGGTCGGCTGGAGAGTTAGGTAAGAGACGCGTGGATCGCCTCGCATCGATCTGGTCCGATATGGCTGGACGGTTTCAAGTACTCTGGGAAGGCCAAAACCGGCAGACCCGGATGTTGGCCGTCACGGGCACCGCTATCATCCTGGCGGCGATCCTCGGGTTGGGATACCTCTACTTCGGACGCGGGCCTTCCTATGAGACGCTGTTTTCGAATCTGGGTTCCGCGGACGCAAACACCGTCGTCACGCGCCTGAAGAGCGACAAAATTCCGTACCGGCTCTCGACCGACGGCAAGACGGTCTACGTCCCCGCCGAGGACGTCAGCGGAGAGCGCGTCGCAATTGCCGGGTCCGGCCTCATCAAAGGCGGCGGCACCGGCTACGAGTTGTTCGATAAGACCAACTTCGGCATGACGCAATTCCAGGAGAAGCTCGACAAGACGCGTGCGATCGAGGGCGAGCTCGAGCGAACCATCGATGGGTTGGACCCGGTCGAGACCTCGCGCGTCGCCATCGCCACGCCCGATCAGTCGCTCTACACCTCGACGCAAGAGCCTACCACCGCCTCGATCGCGATTAAGACCAAACCGGGAGAGAGCCTCTCGCCCTCGCAAGTGCGCGGCATCACGATGCTGGTCGCCAACGCGGTCGAAGGGCTCAAGCCCGACAACGTCACGATCGTCAATCAGGACGGGCAGGTGCTTCTGCCCGGCGTCGGCGCGGTTGGCGGCGACGGGACGTCGGCGCCCGACGCCCTGAAACTGACGCAGGAGCAGTTGCTGGCTAAACAGCGATACGAATCCGATCTTCAGCAGAGCATTCAATCGATGCTCGATACCACGCTCGGCAAAAATCGCGCCGTCGCGCGCGTCTCGACGAAGATGGATTTCGATGCGACGCAGTCGGAGAGCAAGGTCTACTCGCCGCAGGGCACGGTCCTCTCGGCGCAGTCGGAGCGCGAGTCCTATAACGGTACGCAGCCCGCGGCGCAAGCTGCCATCGGCGTCCCTGGTACGACGAGCAATATCGGCACCTATCAAGCGCCGCAGACGACGCAGACGCAGGGCCGTTACAACAAATCGAAATCGACGACCAACTACGACATCTCCGTTCAAAACATCAAGCACATCAACGCGCCCGGTAAGGTTCTGCAGACCAGCGTTGCGGTGATCGTCGACTCGTCCCCGGTAACGACCAGCCTTCCGAACGGCACCGCCGCCGCGCGTAACGCGCAGCCTTACCAGCTCAGCCCGGCCAACGTGCAGCAGATTCGCAACACCGTGATCGCGGCGGCGGGCTTGAACCTCGCCCAGGGCGATCAAGTCTCGGTCGAAGCGATTCCGTTCAATCCGTCGGTTGAGACGCAACAGCAGCCGAGTGCGGTCACGACGACCGTTCTGGGCATTCCGCTCTGGGCGCTCATCGCGCTGGGCGGTATAGCACTCCTCGCCGCCCTCGGACTGCTCGCGGCCCGCTCGCGCCGCTCGCGCTTCAGCCCAGCTACCGATCTTCCGTCGTTCGATTCCTCGCTGGCGGACGAACTGCCGCCGTTCGAGGAGCATCCAATCCTCGAGGGCGTGGCGGGCATCGCCGCGCCGATCCGCTCGGCCGCCGATCTCACCAGGGAGCAGATGATCGAATACGTCACGACCGTGGCACAAGAGAATCCGGACAGCATCGCCAAGCTCGTCAAACTCTGGCTGGCGGAATAAGCGATGGAATCGCCGATCGTCAATCTGTCGGGTTCCGGATTCACCGAAACCGCATTCGCGACGTCGCCCTTCAGCGACGCCCCGCAGATCGAAATCTCCGGGCCCGAGAAGGCCGCTATTCTCTTGATCACGCTCGGGCTTGAACTCTCGGCGACGATCTTTAAATTCTTACGGCAGGACGAAGTCGAACGCATCGTTCTCGAAATCGCCAAGATCACGACCGTCTCGATCGAGCGGCGCGACGCAGTCGTTCAAGAAGCGTATCAGCGAGCCATCGCCCTAAAGTACATCAACGAAGGCGGCATCGAATACGCGAAGGAGATCCTCGAGCGGAGCTTCGGGTCGGGCCAAGCCGACGACATGACCAGCCGCCTCTTCGCGGCCCTCAAACACGGCAATCCGCTCGAACTGATCAAAAACACCGAGCCCGCCCAGCTTCTGCAGTTTATCCAAGACGAACATCCGCAGACGATCGCCTTGATCCTCGTCTACATGCAGGCCGAACAGGCCGGCGCCGTACTTTCGGCACTCCCTCCCGAACTCCAAGCGGAGGTTGCGATGCGGATTGCGATCTTGCAGAAAACCGCGCCGGAAGTGCTGGAACAACTCGACGAGCTGCTCGGACGCCGCCTCCTGGTCCAAGGTGCGGATTTCGCGAAAGCCGGCGGCGTCCAGTCGCTTGCGAACGTGATGAGTTTCGTCGACCGAGAGACCGAGAAAAATATCCTGGACGGGCTTGCAAAGCGCGACCCGGAACTCGCTCAGGAAGTCAAAAACCTGCTGTTCGTCTTCGAGGACATCGTCAACCTCGACGATCGCTCGATCCAGCGCATCCTCAAAGAGGTCGACGGCAAGGATCTCGCCCTGGCGCTCAAAGTTGCGAACGACGAATTGCTCGCCCGCGTTTACAAAAATATGTCGTCGCGCGCCGCCGGCATGCTCAAGGAAGAGATCGAACTCCTGGGGCCGACGCGGATGCGTGAGGTCGGTAAGGCGCAGCAGCAAATCGTGGACGTGATTCGTACGCTCGAAGAGAACGGGCAGATCGTCATCGCGCGTGGCGCTAAAGACGAACGATTGGTGTAATGGGTAAAGTCGTTCGCGAAGCGCGCTTCATCGAAGGTTCGTACGTCGTCTCGATCCCGCATTTCGACCGTGCCGCCGAGCCGGAGCGGCAGGGAGAGCTCGATACCCGCTTCGCCGCGCCGTTCCGTCAGGATGCGGATCTGCCCGAGCAGCCGGTGCCCGAGCCGATTGCCGAAGAAGCGCCGATACCGACGATCGACTGGGATGCGGTTGCCGCCGAAGCCGACGCCGTGATCGATCGGGCCGCGGAGGATGCGCGGACGCTGCTTGCGGACGCAGCCGAATGGGGACGCGGACTCATCGCGCAGGCGAACGAGCGCGTTGCCGAGATCGAGAGCCGGGCCGAGGCGAGCGCTCGCGAACAGGGATTTGCCGAGGGTCGCCAACAGATCGAGGCCGAGACGTCTTCGCTGATCGCGACGTTGCGCGAACTCGTCGACTCGGCACGTAACGAGCGCCACACGGTCATCGAGGGTGCGGAGCCGGAGCTGGTGCGTTTGGCGATGGTTATCGCCGAAAGCGTCGTGCACCAACACATCGCGTTGGATCCCAGCGTGGTGATCGAAAACGTCCGTAGCGCGCTCACCCGCTTGATATCGCGCGAAGTGGTGACGCTCCGCGTCAATCCGATCGATCTCGACACGATTCGCCAGCATCGCGACGCGATCGTAGCCTCGCACGACGTCGAACACCTGCGAATCGTCGAAGATCAGCGCGTGGATCGCGGCGGCGTGGTCCTTGAAACCGAGGCGGGCACGATCGATGCCAAGATCTCAACGCAATTGCGCGAAGCCCGCAAGGCGCTGCAGAACGACGAGGCCATCGAGCTCGGCCAATCCGGCACGGAGATGCTCCGCCCGCCCGCACAGGCGAGCTAGGCGATCGCGGTGTCGCCGACGTTCAACGCCGACCGCTATATCGCCAACTTGCGCAACGCGGATCTGGTCTCGCAGTACGGCAAGGTGCGCCAGGTCATCGGCGTGGTGATCGAGAGCCACGGGCCGAACATGGCGATCGGCGAGACGTGTTCGATTTCATACAAGCGCACGGCCGAACCGGTGCTTGCCGAAGTCGTCGGATTCCGCGACAGCAAGGTCTTGATCATGCCGCTCGGCGAGCTCAAAGGCATCGGCGCCGGCAGCGACGTGATCGCCCATGGAAAACCGCTCGAAATCGGGGTGACGGACCGGCTGCTGGGCCGCGTGCTCGACGGCCTGGGCCGCCCGATGGACGGTAAGGGATCGATCGTGGCCGACCATCGCGCCGAAGTGAACGCGGCGCCCCCGGGCGCGCTTACGCGTCAACGCGTGACCGAGCCGCTGGCACTGGGTATCCGGGCGATCGACGGAATGTTGACGTGCGGTAAGGGACAGCGCGTCGGCGTATTCGCCGGTTCCGGTGTCGGCAAATCGACGATTTTAGGGATGATCGCGCGGAACACGTCGGCCGACGTCAACGTCATCGCTTTGGTCGGCGAGCGCGGCAAAGAGGTGCGCGACTTCATCGAGCGCGATCTGGGTGAAGAGGGCCTGCGCCGTAGCGTCGTCATCGTCTCCACCAGCGATCAGCCGGCCCTGGTTCGCATCAAGGCCGCGTCCGTGGCCATGACGATCGCCGAGTACTTTCGCGACCAAGGGTTGGACGTGATGTTCATGATGGACTCGGTCACGCGGTTTGCCATGGCCCAGCGCGAGGTCGGCCTCGCCATCGGCGAGCCGACGACGACCCGCGGTTACACGCCCTCGGTCTTCGCGATGCTGCCGAAACTGCTCGAACGAGCCGGGACGTCCCAACGCGGGACGATCACGGGGCTCTTTTCGGTGTTGGTGGACGGAGACGATATGAACGAGCCGGTTGCCGATGCGGTGCGCTCGATTCTCGACGGGCACATCGTGCTTTCGCGCCAACTCGCCTCGGCGAACCATTATCCCGCCATCGACGTCTTGCAGAGCGTCAGCCGCGTGATGCCCGACGTCGTCGACGAGAACCATTACTCGGCGGCATCGGCGATTCGCGACGTGCTTGCGACCTATCGCGATGCCGAAGACCTGATCAACATCGGCGCCTATGTGCAGGGCAGCAATCCCCGCGTCGATCTCGCGCTCTCGAAGATCGAATCGATCCGGCACTTTCTGCGGCAGGGCATCTACGAAACGACCGGGTACGAACAGGCCGTGCAGTCGCTCATGAGCGTGGCATAATGGCACGCCGTTTCCGCTTTACGCTTCAACCGCTCCTCGAGCACCGCGGCCGCATCGAAAACCAAAAGCAGCAAGCCGTGGCGTTGCGCCAGATCGCTTACGATACGGCCCAGCGCGACCTCGACCGGCTCGACCGCGAGTTCCGGGATAGTTCGGCGCGCCTGCGCACCGAGCACAAACGCTACGACCTCGAACAATTGCGGCTCCACTACGCGCACGTGCAATTTCTCGATCGGGCCATCGTGGCGCAGATCCGTGTGGTCGCCGAGCGCAGGCTCGAACTCGACCGGTCGCGCCAGGAACTCTTGGCATCGAGCAAAGAGCGCAAGATCGTCGAGAAACTCAAAGAGCGTCGCCGCGAAGCATTTACAAACGAAGAGTTACGCATCGAGCAGAACGAACTCGACGACGGAAACGCTCGCCGGTTCGGCCGAAGCGTGCAACAGTTTGGAGGAGCATCGTGATCGTAACGCGCCAGCGCCGCAAGACCTTTCCGTGGCGTCGCGTGCTCTTGCCGCTGGTCGCCGTGGCGCTGGTCGCAATCGCCTTCGCATGGCAGCCGTCGCGAAACGAAATCGTCAACGGACCGTTGGCCCCGGTGTGGCGGGCAAGCGCACCGATGGCGGGCACGATCGCCGCGCCATTCCATTTCGCCGCGCAAAATCAAGCGATGACCGATTTGAAGCATCAGATCCTCCAATTGCAGCACCAGGTGGCCGCCGCGCAAAACGCTTCGAAATCCAAAGACCGGCACATCGCGAGGCTTCGCGCGCAGATAGCGCAATTCGAATCGCAAGCTGCGAATGCGAAAACCGCCAAGCCCGCCGTTTCGTCCGGTTCCCCGATCGCGGCCGGCTCGGCCGCCGCCGGAATCGGCACGAGCGCGCAAGCCGGCCCCACGACCGGCGATCTTTCGGCCGGGGCTACCCCGGATATGCGGCGCACCGCCCAATACTGGGCGAACATGGAGCCCCAGAGCGCCGCGAAAGTCGTGCAAAAACTGCCCACCGCATACGTCGCGCGCGTGATGTCGCTCATGTCACCCGATGCCGCGGGCGCGATTCTGGATGCACTGCCGGCAGCGGTCGCCGCCCGGCTGACGCAGGAACACCCCGAGTTGCGACGGTAAGAAGCGCGCATGATCGTCCGCATCGCAGCATGGAATCGTTGGCACTGGCTCCCCGGAGTCCAGCGGTAGCGGCATGCGTTCGTTCGGAGAAATATCCGTGGACGGCCGCCCGCAACCGGGCGGCCTTCTCGTATCCCGGGCCCGAACCATCGGGTCCGACGTGCTCACGCCGATCGGCGCCTATCGCGCGCTGGCGACCCCCGGCAACGCCTGTCTGCTCGAAAGCGTCGAGCACGGCGGCCGCATCTCGCGCTACTCGTTCATCGGCCTGGATTATCTGCAGAGCGAGTCGTTCGAAGCGACCGGCGACATGTACGAGCGCATTCGCGCGATGGTGCGCGGTTATCGTATCTCCGGCGACCGTCCGGAACTCGGCGGCGCCCTGCTCGCATTTGCCTACGACGCGGCCCGGCCGTCCGCGCGCATGGCTCCCGGACGCGCGGCGGAGCCGCCCATGCCCGCCGCCTATGTGACGATTCCGTCGAGCTGGCTCATCTTCGACCACTTCACGCACACGCTGACGATCTGGGCTTGCGGAGTAAACGAACGTAGCGTCGACGCGCGCATCGATGCATATATCGAGCGGCTCCTGGCCGCGCGACCGCTCCTTGCCGCGCCCGTGCGCGCAACGGGCCCCGTGTCGTCGTCACTCGATCGCGATGCCTACCTGGACCGCGTCGCACGGATCAAGCAGCACATCTACGACGGCGACGTCTATCAACTCCAAATCGGCATTCGCTTCGGCGTCGATCTAGAGGGCGAAGCCTTCGACCTCTACCGCGCGCTACGGCGTCGGAATCCCTCTCCCTACATGTTCTACGTGGACGCGCCGTTCGGACAATTACTCGGCGCCTCGCCGGAGTTCTTGGTGCGTCTTGAAGGGCGCCGCGCGCGCATTCGTCCGCTCGCCGGAACCCGCTCGCGCGGTGCGAGTGAAGCAGAAGACGAACGGATCGCGGGCGAGCTGCTACAGAACGAAAAGGAACGCGCCGAGCACGTGATGCTGGTCGATCTCGGCCGCAACGATTTGGGCGCGGTCTGCGAATACGGCAGCGTCGCCGTGGACGAGCTCTTGCAAATCGAGCGCTATAGCCACGTGATGCACATCGTTTCAGATGTGGTGGGGACGCTGCGCGACGGCCACGACGGCCTCGATCTCTTCCGTGCCGGTTTCCCCGCCGGTACGGTCACCGGAACGCCTAAAGTGCGCGCGATGCAACTCATCGACGAATTCGAACCCGTTTCGCGCGGGTTCTACGCGGGGAGCATCGGCCGCTGGTCGTTCGGCGGAGACTTCGATTCGTGCATTACGCTACGCAGCTTGCACGTGCACGGCGGACGCGCCTATTGGCAGGCCTCCGCGGGCATCGTCGCCGATAGCGACCCGCAATCGGAGTACGAAGAAGTGCTGCAGAAGACACGCATCGCGCGCGAGGTATTGGGATTGTGACCCGCTGTACCTGTTGGCCGCATGCCCTACGTTCGTTGGGGGACGTGCGATTTTTGCGCAATCGACAGGATGTCGACTTCCTTTGGCCGTTGCGCAAAAACGTACGAGTAGGAAGCGCGCAGGATGCGCGCTGACGAACGGTCCCCCGACGGACGTAGGGCATGCGGCCAACAGGTAGACGCACGCCCCGGGGATGGGAGCTGAACGTGCAAGTTCTGTTCGTTGATAATTACGATTCGTTTGCGTACAACGTCGTGCATTTGTTCGCCGCTGCGGGATGCGCGCCGGACGTGCTGCTGAACGACGATCCCAGGCTCGATGCGGCGTTGCTCGATCGGTACGATGCGCTGGCGATCGGTCCGGGGCCCGGTAATCCGTCGCAGAAGCCGCAGATGATGGCGCTGCTGCGAGCGGCCATCGACCGTTCGATGCCGGCGTTCGGCGTCTGCCTGGGATTGCAGGCGATCGGCGAAGCGCTGGGCGCAACCGTAACGCACGCGCCCAGCCAAATGCATGGGAAGACTTCCGCCATTTCGCACGACGCTTCGGGCGTCTTTAGCGGCCTGCCCTCGCCGTTTACGGCCACGCGCTATCATTCGCTCGCATTGGACCCGGCCACGATCCCCTCGACGGTGTTGGTTACGGCCCGCAGCGACGATGGCGTGATTCAAGGGATCGCGCATCGCGAGCTGCCGGTGCATGCGGTGCAGTTCCACCCGGAGTCGGTGCTGAGCGAGCACGGCGAAGCGTTGATCCGCAATTTTTTACGGCTCGCGCGATTGACGGCTTCGGCGGCGCCGTGATAGACTCCGCGTTAATGACAACCACGCAGACCGCTCGTTGGTGGTGGCACCTGACCGCAGAAATTGCCGGTGAGGCGCGCGTGCTATTGTCGTGGAGCGAATGAACTAGAAGCTGGTTCACCATCGTTAACGAGGCCGCCCCAACCGGGCGGCCTCGTTTTTTTATACGTCGAGTTAGGAGAAGTGTTCCGTGTATCAATTGGCGAGCAGGGGAGAGCGTGAAGGGTCGATCGTCGACGTGGATGGGGTACGGTTCGGTGAGGGCTTCGTCGTGATCGCCGGGCCGTGCGCCATCGAGGACGAGTTCCAGATGGAGGCCGTCACGCGCGGCGTTGCGTCCTGCGGCGCGCAGATGCTCCGCGGCGGTGCGTTCAAGCCGCGGACGTCGCCGTATTCGTTCCAGGGCTTGGGCGAGGCCGGGGTCGAGTTGATCGCGCGCGTCGCCGAAAAGCATCGGATGCCGACGGTCGTGGAGGCAATGGCCGAGTCGCAACTCGGGTTGCTATCCTCGCGCGTATCGATGATTCAGATCGGCGCGCGGAACATGCAAAACTACTCGTTACTGCAGGCCGCCGCCCGGACGGGGAAGCCGATCCTGCTCAAGCGCGGCCCGGCCGCGACGCTGGACGAGGTGCTATACGCCGCCGAGTACCTCTTGGTCGAGGGCAACGAGCGCGTGGTTTTATGCGAACGCGGCGTCCGCGGATTCGATCCGCAGACCCGCAATCTCTTCGATTTGGCTGGGGCGCTGCGGCTCAAGGAGCTAACGCACTTGCCCGTGATCGTCGACCCCAGCCATGCGACCGGACGACGCAGCTTGATTGCGCCGCTGGTCGCAGCGTCCGCCGCGGCGGGTTTGGACGGTGCGATGGTGGAGGTCCATCCGGACCCGGCCCGCGCGCGGTCGGACGCAGAACAAGCCCTCGACTTGGGTGCCTTCGCCGGACTGATGGCCCGGGTGGCGCCTGCTCCTAAGGTCGCCGCCTCGCCGAGCCGATGAAATTATCGAGGGTCCATGCGTGGGCCTTCGTATCGAATTGGTGCGAAAGGAGGTGAATGGAATATGGCATCAATCAGTCCTTTTATCGGGATTTTACCGGTAGCGCATGGCGGCGCTCCGGGCTTCAAATCGCCGGTTACCTCCATGCAAAGCCCGACCGATCGGGGCACGACGGTTGCTACGGCACCGAACGCCTTCGCATCGATCTTTGCATCGCTCGGCCTACCCGGCTTAGCGCACGGAGCGACGCCGCAACCGGTCGCATCGAAGAATGACCTTGCTGGAACTTCGAGCGGCGCTGCGACCTCGCAAGTGGTCTCACAGGTGACGGGTTTGTTGCAAAGTGGAGTCCCACTCTCGTCGATCATTGCCCGCCTCTCGTCGATCATCTCCGCAGCGTTGCATCGAGCATTGCCGCAAGGGATGGCTTCGGTATCGGGTCAGATCGATAGCTCGCTCTTGCAATCCCTCACGAACGCGCTCTCTCCACCCGCACATGCTCCACCTGGAACCGCCGCCGAACAAGCGGCGACCCTCGTAGCGCAGTTGCAGCAATGGCTGAGCGGAGTTGCGGGGGTAGCGCAGGGACAAGCAGGGCAGCAGAGCGACATCTCGGGATCAATCTTGGACACCACTACGGTGAAAGAAACCCCGGCCCGGCACGACACACAGCGAACGTCAAACCCCGCGTTTGACGCCGCAAGCCTCGCGCAATCGCTCCTCTCAACGGTGACGGCATCGCTGTCTCCGCCTGTTTCGTCTTCCGCGCAAAACGCGGCGACGCTCGTACCTGCCGCACCGGCGCACGGCGCCGATACGGCGATATCATCCCTCACCACGTCGGCCCCGACGTCGGCCAACGGGCAAACGGCCGCACCCGACCTCCTCGCGCGCATGATCGTGCGCGCTTCGAGCGTCGACGCGCAGTTGAATGCTCCGGCGATCGCGGCTGCAGCCTCGGAGGCGACTTCGCAGGCAACCGCCGCCGCGACGCGCGGCGACGGAACGCTCTCAACCCCGTCCATGCTCGCTGCCCGCTTTGCGGCGGCGTTAGCAACGACGGTGGGCGTGCCTGCGTCCGGATCGTCATCCGATGCGCAAACCTCCACGTGGAACGGTTCGGGCTTCGGCACGGGCCGCGACGCTTCGTCCACCGCCCCTGCCCGCTCCACGACGGATCAGCCGAGCCTTGTGCTCGGTGCGTTCCCGGCTGTGGCGATGCAGACCCAGGCGCAACAAGCGGTGGTGCCCGCAACGCCCGCGCTGCCCGATCCAACGGCGATCGTGGAGCAGGTCGTCAAAGGCATGGCGATGCGCAGCCTCTCCAACGGAACTTCGGAGATTCGGCTGAGATTGTTCCCCGAAAATCTCGGGGAGGTCTCGATGAAGCTTACGATTGCGGGGTCTTCGGTCAACGCCAGCATCGTAGCGCAGAACAGCAGCGTGCAAAGTGCGCTGGTGAACGGCCATCAACAACTCGCGCGTTCCCTGAATGAAGCCGGCCTGACCCTCTCGGGTTTCTCCGTCGACGTTTCGGGTGGTGACGCGGGCAACGGTGGCAACAAAGACCGTGCCTCCGGTTTCGGCCGGCACTACGTCATCCACGAACTACCGGGATCGCCCGAAGCGATCGCGGCAAACGGCCCGAGTTCGTCGCCCTCGATCGTCAATGGGTCGACCCTCGAACTCTTCAACTATCTCGTCTAGGAGGAC
>DAHUXY010000210.1 GCA_027315505.1 Vulcanimicrobiota bacterium
AGCGGCCAGACCGGCGTCTTCACTAAAAACGCCACGGTGAATCCGGCGAAGATCCACGGCACCCAGGAGCCGACGAGATGCGCGCTGCCACCGATCACGTCGGTCGAACCGTTGAGCACGCCGAATGCGGCCGTGGCCAAGAGCAACGCCAGTCCGCCGGCGAAATTGTAGATGAAATACCGCCACGCCGTCGCTCGGTGCTCCCCCCAACCGATGAGTCCGAAGAACACCGGCAGCAGCATCAAGTCCCAGAAGAGCGCAAAGACCAGCACGTCGCGGGCGAGAAACAGCCCCAGCATCGTGCCTTCGAGCATGAGCAGCAACGCGATAAAGTCGCGCTGCCGCGGAAGGTTGGTCGCGAGCACGGCACACACGGTGCACACCGCCAAGAGCGCGGCGATCCAGAACGAGATATCGGTGGTACCGAAATGAAATGCCGCGACGAACGGCCGCGAGAGCCAACGCACGCTCCACTCGTGATTGCGAGTGACGATAAGCAGCACGAGGCTTAGCGTCGCAACGGCGGCGCCGAAGAGTTTGGCGAGGGCGGGATTCTCGCGTGGAAGGACGTAGCAGATCGCTCCCGCAAGCAGCGGCAGCGCGATGGTGAGCAGCACCAACCAGTCGCCCATTAGTGCGTCCCTCCGACCAGCGCGTAGTAGGCGATGAAGCACGCGGCTCCCAGCACGATGATGAACGCGTACGCGCGCACCAGCCCGGTCTGGAACGATCGCGTCAACGTTCCGAGCCACCCGGCGGAAATCGCGGTCTCGTGCACGGCGCCGTCGATCGCGTGCGGATCGACGTAGCGCGAGAAGAACGTGCCAAGCGCCTGGGACGCGCGCACGAAGATCAGGTCGAGCGCCGCATCGAAATAGAAGGCGTTGCGCAGGAGCGCGGGCATGCGGACCGACTCGTCACGCAGACGAGCCACCGCACCGGCGCGCGCAGCCGCCGTACCGTAGCGCACGTACGCGACGGCGGCTCCTAGCAGCACGACGAGCAGCGCCACGATGGCGGTCAGGCCTTCGCTAATGGCCGGGGCCGGAAGCGAACTGGGGGCAAACTCGGCGGCGAAGAACCGCGCCCATGGGGAGTTGTCGCCGCCGAACATCAACCATCCGGCGAAGACCGTGGGGACGATGAGGATCGCCACCGGCACGTTCATGATCCACGCCGGAGCGTGGCCGTGGGACGCATGCGCGTCGTGAACGTCCGGCGTTCCCGCGAGTTCGGGGTGACGGATGCCCAGATCCGACGGATCGACGTCGCCGCGATATTCACCTAAGAACGTTACGAACAGCAACCGGCACATATAGTAGGCGGTGATGCCGGCGGTAACGATGCCGACCGCGTAGAGCCATGGGTGGCCGTGTTGCAGGGTGCCGTAGATCACTTGATCCTTGCTGAAAAATCCGGAAAACGGCGGAATGCCGCAGATCGCGAGAACGCCGGTCAACATCGCGACGAACGCAAACGGTAGCTTCTTCACCAAGCCTCCCATGCGCCGGACGTCCTGTTCGTTTGCGAGCGCGTGGATGATGAGGCCCGCGCCCAAGAAGAGCTGGGCTTTGAAAAACGCGTGCGTGAAAAAGTGCGCGACGCCGCCTTCGTAAGCGCCCACGCCGACGCCCATGATCATGTAGCCGATCTGCGACATCGTCGAATAGGCGAGAATACGCTTGATATCCCATTGGGCGCATCCCAAAATCGCGCCCACGATCGCCGTGAGGCCGCCGATCGTCCCGACCAGAAGCTGCGCGTCGCTATTGTGGCTCCACAGGGGCGCGCAACGCGCGATCAAATAGACGCCGGCCGTAACCATGGTGGCCGCGTGGATCAACGCCGAGACGGGCGTGGGGCCCTCCATCGCGTCGGGCAGCCACGTGTGCAGCGGAATCTGCGCCGATTTGGCGGCGGCGCCGATAAAGAGGCACAGACAAATCGCGAACAAGGTGGTCGAGCTGAACGAGCCCGCGGCGGCAAACGCATCGCCGAATCCGATGGAATGAACGTTCGCGACGATCAGAAAGATCGCCAACATGATGCCGACGTCCCCAACCACGTTGATGACGAACGCTTTGCGCGCGGCGGCGACCGCGGTGGGTTTGAAGAACCAAAAACCGATCAAGAAATACGATGCGAGGCCGACCAGCCCCCAGCCGACCAGCAAGCCGATGAAGTTGTCGGAGAGTACCAGCGTGAGCATCGCAAACACGAAGAAGTTCATATAGGCGAAAAAGCGCGCGAAAGCGCCGTCGCCGTCCATATAGCCGATCGAATACACGTGGATCAGGCAGCCGACGCCGGTAATGATCAGCGCCCACAGCAGCGAGAGCGGATCGAGCAAAAGGCCGAAATGAAAGCCGGCGAACCACGATCCCAACGCCTGATGCGCGCCGACCGCTCCACCCGCGTTTTGGGTGCCCGCGCTCCACGAGAGGACGGTCAGAACGAACGATAAGCCGACGACGCCGGAGCCGAACCATCCGGCCACGCGCCGCATCTGCGGGCCGAACGCCCAGAGCACCAGCGCGCCCAATAACGGTAAGAGCCATAGCGCCACGATATACGGGTAGCTCCCGTCAACGCCCATGATATGCCGAATCATCCGTGTACCGTTACCCCTTGAGCATCGCTACGTCGTCAACGTCGACGTGCTTGGCGGTTCGAAACACCGCGACCACGATCGCCAGGCCAATCGCGGCCTCGGCGGCGGCAACGGTGATCACGAGAAAAGCGAAGATATGGCCCGCGTTATTCATCCAAGCCCGGGCGAACGCCATGAACAGCAGGTTCGCGGCGTTGAACATCAGTTCGATCGACATCAACATCACGAGCGGGTTGCGCCGGACGATAACGCCCACGACCCCCATGAAGAAGAGTACCGCGGAGAGCGCGATGTAATTACCCAAGGCAACGGGCAGCAACGACGACGTCATCGCTCGCCTCCGCGCACGATCGCCTCGCGCATGCTCTTGCGCACGGCGCGCGCCTGCTTTTCGGTGGCCGCATAGGGCGTCGAATCGCCGGCCAGCGTCACAACCCCGATCACCGCGACCATCAGGATAAGCGCGGTGATTTCGAAGGGCAGCAGATACGTCGTAAAAAGCGCCTTGCCGAAGTCGTCGACGCTGCCGAAAACGCCGGCCGTCCCTACCGGGCCGGCCGCGGCCGCCGTTAGCGCGCCGGAGGTCGCGGCCACCGACGAGCGCCCAACCGCGTAGATCGCGAACCCGAGCCCGGCCAAGGCGACGACGATCGCCGGTGCGGCAATCTTCGGCAACCGATCGATGCCGGTCGCGAAGGGCGCGACGCCGCTCGACAGCAAGGCGATGACGAAGAGAAAGAGTACCAGGATGGCGCCGGAGTACACGATGATCTGCATCACCGCCAAAAACTCACCGGAGAGCGTGAGATACATGGCCGCCAGCGCCACGAAGTGCGCCAGCAATCCCACCACGCTGTACACCGGCTTCTTTGCGGTAATCGTCCACATCGCGCTGGCGATCAGGATGACGCCCAATATCCAAAAGGCGATCATGGCGCGAGCCCCTTCCGCTGGGTTTTGAGCGTCTCACCACGATTCGTGGCGGAGTAACCTTGGGCGATGTCCATTGTCGATTTGACCTCCGCGACGCGGCCCAGATCCGACGGGATGCCGTTGGGGCGCTCGTCGGGCGCCGGCCCGAGGCCCGCTCCGGGCGGGACCAGCAAACGATCTTTCGCGTAGATGAACGAACCGCGACGGTAATCGGCCATCTCGAAGCGCGGGGTCAGGACGATCGCGTCGGTCGGGCACGCTTCTTCGCACATCCCACAGAAGATGCAACGCAGTTCGTCGATTTCGTACCGTGCCGCGTGACGTTCGCCGGGCGAGGTCCGGTCCTCGGGCGTGTTCTCGGCACCGATCACCGTGATCGCATTGGCGGGGCATGCGCTCGAGCAGAGTTCGCAGCCGATGCAGCGCTCCTTGCCGTCCGCATAACGACGGAGTTCGTGCAAGCCGTGAAAGCGCGGCGCGTGCTGCTTCTTGACCGACGGATATTCGATCGTCGGCTTCTTCTTGAACATGAACGCGAACGTGATCGAGAGCCCCTTGAGGATCGCGCCGACGTTATAGAGGTTTTTTCTCATGGTTACCCTTTGAACGCGACGTAGATTGCCGTCGCGATAACGTTGAGCGTAGCAACCGGAAGGAGCACTTTCCATCCGAACGCCATCAAACGATCGTAGCGCATCCGCGGGAGCGTCGATCGCAACCAGATGTAGAAGAACATGAACGTCGCGACCTTGATCAGGAACCACACGATGCCGGGAACCACGGTCATCCCGAACGGGGCGTTCCAGCCGCCCAGGAACAGGAGCGTCGCGATACACGAAACGGTGAGCATGTTCACATACTCGGCAATGAAGAACAGGCCGAACCGCAGGCCCGAGTATTCGGTGTGAAAGCCGGCGACTAACTCGGTCTCGGCTTCGACTAAATCAAACGGCGCGCGATTGGTTTCGGCGACGGCGGTGATGACGTAGATGACGAACCCGACGCACTGCGTGATGAAGAACCACCAATGCAACTGCGCGTTGACGATACCGTCGAGCGAGGTCGTCCCCGCGATGATCAACACCCCGACGAACGAGAGCGACATGGAAAGCTCGTAGCTAATCATCTGAGCGGTCGATCGGACGCTGCCCAGCAGCGGGTACTTCGAGCCGGACGCCCAGCCGCCCAGCGAGATGCCGTAGACGCCGAGCGAGGTGATCGCCAGCAAGAACAGGATCCCGGCGTTGACGTTGCCGATGGCCCACGGTCCAGAGGCGGACGCACCGAACGGGATGATCGCGTAGACCGAGAACGCGGTGAGCAACGAGATGAACGGTGCCAACCGGTAGATCAGCCGGTCGGCGGTCTTCGGCGTGAGATCTTCCTTGAGAATCAGCTTCGCCGCATCCGCGGCCGGCTGCATCAGCCCCCACGGGCCGACGCGGTTCGGGCCGGGACGCAGTTGCATCCAGCCCATCACCTTGCGTTCGAACAGCATGGCGTAAGCGAAGGTCGTGACGACCACCAGCAGCAGGACCGCCGACTTGATCAGGACTACCAGCCACAGCGGCGCGGCGTTGAGGGTATCGATCGCTCCCTGCACCTTAGACTCCCACCGGCGCGGCGGCCTTGCGAACGTTGACGACGCGAGCTCGCGCGCCCGCGGAGAGCGAGTTAGCCGCGCGTCCCGGCAACCCGCCGGTTAACGCGACGATGCCGGGCCGCATGCCCGGGCGCACCGCGACCACCATATCGCGCAAGAGCACTCCGTCGCACTCCAAATCGATACGATCGCCGCTTTGCAGGCCGTACAGCGCAGCATCTTGCGCGCCCAGCGATGCGTGCGGCAACGGCCGCAGCGACGCGATGCGTTCGTCGTGCGCGCTGGTCCCGCCGCCGGCGAAAACTGCGGAGTGCACCACCACGGCAAGCCCGTCCGAGGGGCGGGGAGCCGGCCGGCTCGGAGCTGCCGAAGCGTATCGCCCGGCGCCGAAACCATCCGCGACCGGTGGTTTCGCGCAGAGGCCGATGACGCGCTCGTCGAGCTCCTCGCTCGTCGGCAACGCCACCTCGTCGAAGTGCTGCGCCAAGCCGATCAGCATCTCGAAATCCGAGAGCGCGCTCTCGGGCGCCTGCAACGATTGGTTGACCGGCAGAACGTCGCCGGTGAGGTTCGTGGTCGTGCCGCCTTTCTCGAAGGCACCCTTGGCCGGGAGGACGAGCGTCGCCATCGCGGCCGTCTCCGTCATGAAGAGATCGCTGACCACCAGGAACGGTATGCGCTCGAGCGCGGCGCGCGTTGGGGCGGCATCGCTCGCGTGCAGCACCGGATTGACTCCGAAGAGCGAGAGCACGTCGAGGCGTCCTTCACGCGCTGCCGCGAACATCGCCAGCGTGTCCATCGCGCCTTCGCGCGGAAGCATTCCCATCGTTTCGGCGCCGCGAGCGTTGGCTTGTTCGCCCGTGACGTACGTGCGCAAACCGGCCCAACCCGAAGCGGCCTTCGCCAGTTCGGCCCCGAGTTGCAGATCGACGCCGTCCCAGACGAGCGCGACGCGCTTGGCACCGCTCGGCATCGCCTCGATCGCTTGCGCGACCGTCGCGACGTCGATGCACGCGACGTTCGGCGTACCTTCGGCCGGCGCGATGCGAATCAACGTCGCTCCGTTGCGCGCGACCGCTTTGCGGATCCGCAGGTCCATCACCGGTGCGCGTTCGGCCGGAGATTCGCCGGCAATCACAATCGCGTCGGCGCGTTCGAGTTCGGCATACGTTCCGCCGGAAGCGCCGGGGCCGGCCTGGCGCTGCGTACCCGCGCGCCAGTCCAGATTCTCTACACCGAGCGCGCGGAACAGGTATTGCAAGAAGAACGCCTCTTCGTTGGTAAGGCGGCCGCCGCCGATCGCGCCCACGCTCGCGGCGCCGTTGGCGGCGATCGACGACTTGATGGCTTTGGCCCAGAGGCTGAAAGCGTCGTCCCAGCCGATTTGATGAAATTCGCCGTCCTTGCGATATAAGGGCTGCGTGATGCGCTCCGGGGAGGCGTAGAAGCCGATGTTGTAGCGCCCCCGGTCGCAGAGCCATCCATCCGAGATCGCGTCGTCGCTTTCAACCGACATCGTCCGCAGCGGGGTGCCGGAACGGACGTCGACCATCTGCTGGCAGCCGACGGCGCACTGCGTGCAACTGGTCTGCGTCCGTTGCAAATCCCAGGGACGCGACTTGAAGCGATACGTTTTGGACGTCAACGCACCGACCGGACAGATTTCGGTTACGTTGCCGGTGAAGTTATGCCGGTATGGCTCGCCCGTTGCGGTCGCGATAATGTCGCGCGCCCCGCGATCCTTCAGCACCAATTGATTCTCTTGCGCGATGATGTCGTCGAAGCGCACGCAGCGCTGGCAGACCACGCACCGTTCTTCATCCAGCACGATCGTCGGCCCGAGGTCGACGCCTTTGGGTTTGCTGGTCTTCGCGTCCGCAACGTCCGAACTACCGCGCCCGTACGCCATCGCGTAGTCCTGGAGGTCGCACTCGCCCCCCTTATCGCAGATGGGGCAGTCGAGCGGATGATTCACGAGCAACAGCTCCAGAATCATCGAACGTCCGGTATCGACTTTGGCGTTCTGCGTGTGCACCACCATGCCGTCGCTCACCGGCGTGTTGCAGCCGATCTGCAGCTTGGGCATGCCTTCGACTTCCACCAAACAGACGCGACAGAGGCCGGCCGGCCCGAGCTTGGGGTGATAGCAGTAGACGGGAATCTCTTGCTTCACCGTCTTCGCCGCTTCGACGATGAGCGTGCCCTTGGGCACCTCAACGGCGACGCCGTCGATCGTGAGGTGGACGAGATCCGGCTGGGTTGGAGTAGAGCTCATCGTGCGGAAGCCGCCATGGCAGGTGATCCATTCTGCTGGAGAGACCGCGCATCGATGCGCGCTTCAAACTGTTCGGGGAATCGATTGATGACCGATTTAAGGAACGGCTCGATGGAATCGCCGAGCGCGCAGAGATTCAATCCCGTAATCGTACTGCTCACTCGCCGGATCATTTCGAGATCGCTGCGCAACCCGCGGCCCTCGACAAAGCGATGCAACACGGTTTCGAGCCAATGGCCGCCCTCGCGGCACGGCGTGCACTGCCCGCACGATTCGTGCGCAAAAAAACGCACCAAATTGAACGCGCATTTCACGAAATCGGTCGTATCGTCGAATACGACGAACGCGCCCGATCCGAGCATCGAACCCGCTTTTGCCATGCTCTCGTAATCGTACGGCCAATCGAGATGCTCGTCGAAGATGCACGCCGACGAGCCGCCGCCGGGTTGCACCGCCTTTAGCGTGCGTCCCTCGCGCAGGCCGCCCGCGATCTCGATCAACTCGCGCACCGTCGTCCCGAGCGCCACTTCGTAGTTGCCCGGCTTGCGCACGTGGCCGGAGATCGAGATGATTTTGTAGCCCTTGCTGCGCTCGGTCCCGACCGCAGCGAACCACTCCGCGCCCTTTTCGAGAATCGGCACGAGGTAGGCGAGCGTCTCGACGTTGTTCACGACCGTGGGCATGCCGTAGAGGCCGGCGATGGCGGGGAACGGCGGCTTGAGCCGCGGCTCGCCGCGCTTGCCCTCCAGCGAGTTCAGCAGGCCGGTCTCTTCGCCGCAGATGTACGCGCCCGCACCTCGATGCACGGTCACTTCGAGATCGTAGCCGGTCCCGAAGATATTCTTGCCCAGCAGGCCGGCGGCTCGCGCCTCATCCAGCGCCTTCGAGAAGATTTCGAAACCGCGTTTGAACTCCCCGCGAATGTAGATGAACGCGTGGTGCGATGCGATGCCGTAAGCTCCCAGCAGAATGCCCTCCAGCACTAAGTGCGGAGTCTGCTCGAGCAACATGTGGTCCTTGAACGTCCCGGGTTCGGCTTCATCGCAATTACAGACGAGATAACGCGGCTTGTTGTCGTTCGGCAGAAACGACCATTTCTTCCCGGTGGGGAAACCCGCGCCGCCGCGGCCGCGCAGGCCCGAGCGATCCGCCAGTTCCAAGACTTGCGCCGGCTGCAACTCGCGCACCGCGCGTTCCCATTGCTTGTAACCACCGCGATCGCGATAGACCGTGAAATCGCGCAGATCGACCTCGCCGATACCGGCGGTTAACACTTTAGTGACCGGCATGCTGCTCCCCGTCCTCCAGGACGTCGTATACCGCGCGCGAATCGCGAACGAGCCGTTCGTTCGAACGTTCGCTAAACGCGATCTCCTTATTGACGAACCGGTCGAGCATGATCACGCCGCTCGCGTCGCCGAGGCCGCCCGCGTTGTTGGGCCGCGCCACGCCGGTCGCACCGGGCGACTTACGTCCGGTCGCCACCTGATCGTCCTGCGCGATCGCCCAGGTCGATTCGGGCGCACGCGTCTGCGCCATCGGCGCCACCGGGAACGCCCCGCCGCGCATCGCCTCGATCATCTCGTCGATTGCCGCCGGCGTCAGATCGTAGAAAAATTCGAGGTTCACCTGCATGCACGTGGGCCGGTCGCACGCGGCCAAACACTCGACTTCTTCGTACGAGAAGAGCCCGTCGGCCGTCGTCTGCAGATGGCCGATGCCGAGTTTCTCGCGGAAGTAGGCCATGATCTCCTCGGCGCCGTTGATCGTGCACGAGAGCCCGCGACACACCTGCAACACGTACCGGCCGACCGGCTTGCGAAAAAACAGCGTGTAGAACGACACCGTGGATTCGACGACCGCGGGCGTGAGCCGGAGCATCTCCGCCGTCGCGCGCATCGCCTCGCGACTCGTATAGCCTTCGTGTTGTTGAAAGAGATGTACGATCGGCAGCAACGCCGAGCGCGGCTGCTCGTACTGCGCGATGAGGCGTTCGCACTCCGGGCGCAGACGTTCGTAGAGCGCGTCGAAACCCGGCATCAGCGGTCCACCTCGCCGAAGACCGGATCGAGCGAGCCGATGGAAACGACCAAATCGGCGATGAGGTTACCCGGCGCGATGCTTTTGAGCGCCTGGAGATTGTACATGCTGGGCGGACGCGTGCGCACGCGATACGGACGATTACCGCCGTCGCTCACGATGTAGAAGCCGAGTTCACCGCGCGGCCCTTCGACCGCATGGTAGACGTCGCCGGGCGGTACGCGAAAGCCCTCGCTCACGATCTTAAAGTGATGGATCAGTGCCTCCATCGAAAGCGCGATCGTCTCCTTGGGCGGGGCGGCGATTTTGGGATCGTCCACCAACACGGGGCCCGGCGTGTCGAGTTTGGCTCGCACCTGCTTGATGATGCGGTGCGATTCTTCCATCTCGTCCAAGCGAACGAGAAAGCGCGCGTAGGCGTCGCCTTCGGTGCGCGTGGGGATATCGAATTCGTACTCTTCGTAGCTCGAATACGGGAACGCGCGCCGCACGTCGTATGCCACGCCGCAGGCGCGCAGCGTCGGCCCGGTGCAGTTCCATTGCAGCGCTTCGTCCAGCGAGAGAACGCCGACGTCAATCATGCGGTCCTGCAGAATCGGGTTTGCCTGCAACAACCCACGCAGATCGCGCATGCGTCCCGGAAATTTTTCGATCAGCGCATCGAGCTTGGCGAGAAATCCGTCCGGCAGATCCCCGTTGAGGCCGCCGATCCGCACGTAGTTGGGATGCATGCGCGCTCCGCCCGCCGCTTCTTGCAGATCGAGAATGTTTTCGCGAAGGTCGAACGTATAGAAGAACACCGAAAGCGCGCCGAGATCGATGCCGCCGGTTCCGAGCCAGACGCAATGCGATGCGATACGCGTCAACTCGGCGAACAGCACGCGGATCGCTTGAGCGCGCTTTGGAATCGCGTCGGTAACGCCAAGCAGCTTCTCGACCGCGAGAGCGTAACAGAGCGCGTTCGATTCGGGCGCGAGATAATCCATGCGCTCGATCACCGTCTGCGCTTGCGACCAAAACAGATTCTCGGCCGATTTCTCGATGCCGGTATGCAAGTAGCCGATCTCGGGCTCGGCCTTCACGACCGTCTCGCCTTCGATCTCCAACATCACTTGCAACACGCCGTGCGTGGACGGATGCTGCGGGCCCATCGAGAGCACCATCGAGTTACCGTCTTGCGTCACGATCTCGGGGGTGAGGGGCGTTGCGGACAGGCTACTCATGCGCCGCTCCGTCCCGCGCGGCCGCCCGCTTGATCTGTTCTTGCAACGCTTCGAGCGTGCGCCCCGAGGGAGGCGTTCCGGCCTGAACGTTCGATTTCAGCGCGAAGCTGGGGCGCGGCGAGCGATCGCGCTCGGGGCCGCGCAACGGATAGTCTTTGCGCAGCGGGTGCCCCTCCCACTCCTGCGGCATTTGAATGCGGCGCAGGTCGGGGTGGCCGTCGAAGACGATGCCGAACAGGTCCCAAACCTCGCGCTCGGCCCAATCGGCGGATCTCCAGAGATCGACGACGCTGGGCAGATGCGGGTCCGCCGCGTCGACGCCGCACAGCACGCGCACGCGCGCCGGCGTTCCGACGGCCGCCACGGAGGCCACCGCGTCCGGCATTTTGAGCAGATGGTAGACGACGTCGAAGCGCGGCGCGCGCTGCGGATAATCGACCGCACCGAGATCGAGCAACATCGTGAAGCCTTCGTTTTTGAGCGCTTCCAATCGCGCGCGCACGCCGAGCACGTCGACGCGTTCGATGACGGCATCGTCGATGGCGGGGCGCAAGCTCGGCGGGTCGATCGCCGCACCGGCGATCGGCGGCGATTGCGTACTGGGCATGAGAACCTCTTACTGAAGCAAAGCTATGAGCGCGCCAGAATACCGCCGCGGCCACCCTCGCGGATCTGCTGCTGGATCAAGTTGATGGCATACAGCAGCCCATCGGGGGTCGGCGGGCAGCCCGGAACGTAGACGTCGACCGGGATGATCGTATCGACGCCCTGCACGATCGCGTAGTTGTCGAACACGCCTCCCGAGCTCGCGCAGGCTCCCATCGATATCACCCACTTGGGGTCGGCCATTTGGTCGAAGATGCGTTTGACGACGGGGGCCATCTTCTGCGCGACGCGGCCGGAGACGATCATCAGATCCGCTTGACGCGGCGAGCTGCGAAAGACTTCCGAACCCAGACGCGCGATATCGTACTCGGGCGCGGTAGCGGTCATCATCTCGATCGCGCAGCACGCCAGGCCCATGGTGAGCGGCCACACGCTCGAGCTCTGTGCCCATCGCGCGACGTCGTCCACCCTCGCGAGCAAGAATTGGCCGGGGCTTATCTCCATTGAAAGCCCCCCTTCTTCCACACGTAGGCGTAACCGATGCCCAGAACGATCACGAACACGACCATTTCAACCAGCCCGAAGACTCGGAGCGAGTGCATGCGCACCGCCCACGGATAGAACGACGCGGCCTCGACATCGAAGATGACGAAGAGCATCGCGATCAGATAGAAGCGCACCGGGAAGCGCCCGGCCACGGCCGAGGTCGGTTCGACACCGCACTCGTACGCCTCGTCCTTCTGGGGGTTGGGTTTACTGCGTCCGACCAAACCAGGCAGAAAGGTAAAGAGCAGCGCCGCAGCAAGCGCGACGCAAAGATAGATCGCAACCGGACCGTACGGATTCATGGCTCCTGTTTTTTTTCACTCCGTCGTCCGTTTACCTGGGAAAATATCGGTTCGAGTGGGTCAATTTGCCCCGCTGCTGCAAAACACACAGCGCGCCGGAGGCTTCGCCTCAACGGGAATGGTACTCTCACCTCATGCGCAATGCGATCGTCGGCGTCGCCCTTCTCCTCCTGCTGGGAGCCAATGGCGGCGGCTGCAACAACGCCGTCGTCGGTGTCCAGGATTATGGCACGGTCACCGGCCGCGTGCTGGATTCGACGACGAATCGCCCCATCGCCAACGCGATCGTCTCGGTGGGCTCCCTCTATACGGCCACCGCCGACACGCAAGGAGCGTTCACCTTAGTCCGCATCCCCATCGGCAACCAGACCGTAACCGCGCGCTCGCCCGGCTTCACGACCGACAGCGCCAGCGTCGAAATCACCAAGGATCAAACGACTCAGGTCGGCTATCTGCGGCTTACGCCCGTCGCCATGCCGGTCGACCAATCGACGCTTCCGCCGCCGTCGACCCCGACTCCCCCGCCCAGCGTCGGGCCGACCCCGACGGCGACGCCGACGATCGGGCCGGCACTCTCCAGCACCCCGGCGCCGGGCGTCACGGCCACGCCGACGATCGGGCCGCCCTTACGCGGCACGCCGCCGCCGAGCGTCAGCCCGATCCTCACCCCGCAGCCCTAGCCCGCTCGCCGGCCGGGCAGGTGCGGGCGCTCCCGCACGCAAGTCTGCTCGACCATGTTCGTAGCGATAAGCAACGGCGCTATCGCGCTCGCCGCAATCCTTCTCATCGCTGCGACGTTGAGCGACGTCTTTCAGTCGGTAATCGTGCCGCGCGCCGTGGGTCGCCGCTTTCGTCTGAGCTCGTACCTTTGGAAAACGATGTGGTGGCTCTGGCCTCGCCTCGCGTGGAAGCTCTACCCCAACGACGAGGAGCACCGCGAAGATTTCCTCGCCATCTTCGCGCCCTTAACGCTGATCCTGATGCTGGCCTTTTGGATTTTGCTCTTGATCTTCGCCTACGGCGGCCTGTTCTGGGCGATGCGGGAGCAGATGCGGCCTTCGCTGCACACGTACTGGGCGGCGGTGTACTATGCGGGCGTCTCGTTCACGACGATCGGTTACGGCGATATCGTCGCGCGTTCCGGGCTCGCGCGCGCGGTCTCGCTCTGCGCCGGCGCATCCGGTTTGGGCGTGGTCTCGATCACGACCGCCTACCTCTTCGCGCTGTTCGGCACGTTTCAGACCCGCGAGCAGTTCGTCGTCATGGTCGGCGCGCGCGCCGGCTCGCCGCCGAGCGGCGCCGGTATGGTGACGATCGCTGGGTTCGCCGATAATCGCGACGACTTGGCAAGCACCCTGCGCGACGGGCAACGCTGGATCGCCAGCGTCATCGAGAGCCATCTCGCATATCCCGTCCTAGCGTATTTCCGCTCGAGCCACGATTACGAATCATGGATCGGCACGCTGGGAACCTTACTGGACGCTTCGATACTGCTGATGACGACCGTTCGCGACGCGACCGGCGAGGCCCGAATCACCTACACGCTCGGAAGACACGCCGCGCACGATCTCGCCAAGTATTTCCTACAGGACAACGCGGAGAACACCCCGGGCATCGAGCGTAGCGAATTCGACCGCGCCTGCGAACGATTGACCGACGCCGGATTTACCCTTCACGATCGCGACCAGGCCTGGGAGCGTTTTTCGGCGCTGCGCTCCACCTACGCGCACGATCTCAACGCGCTCGCGCGGGCGTTCCAAATTCCGCCGTTACAATGGGTCGGCGACCGTACCCTCATTGCGCCGGCGACCGTCCATCCCATCCGCGCATCTCTGCAGTAGGCGGTCGTCACTCGTTAGAGCCCGGGAGTGGTGGTTGGGGAAGCTGCGATTTTTTTGGCCCAAACAGGATGTTTGCTTCAAAGCTTCGCTTTGCCAAAAAAACGTAGCAGCGTTGGATTTTACAGGAT
>DAHUXY010000231.1 GCA_027315505.1 Vulcanimicrobiota bacterium
AAGAAGCGGCCCCCTTTTAGGGAGCCGCTTCTTACATGGCTGGGGTGGCTGGATTCGAACCAACGCATGGCGGAGTCAAAGTCCGCTGCCGTACCGCTTGGCTACACCCCATCGTTATGGGCGTCTCGAAGATTAGGGCTTGCGCGACCACGTCCCTGTTACGCGCGCAACCAGCGGGATGGTAAAGAGCTCCCCGCGGGCCGCTCGCCGACTATAGCGCATTGCCAGCACCAGCCATAGGACGAAATACGCAATATCGATGAGTAGCGCGAGGCCGTAGATCCAGAGCGTCGCCACAACGTCGGCGATCAGCAAGCTGGCGGCTAGGGGCCAGACGAACGCAATAAACGCTCCGAGAGCGGCGATATTGCCGAACCAGAGCGCTTGGCGCAGGTGCACTTTATACCAGTTCGATGCGCCGTCGCGTGGAGCGATTCGCTCGTAGAGCGCGATCGGCCACGCGAGATAGGCCTGCGCGGCAAGCCGCGTTTCGGCTTGCGCGCGCTCGACATTGTTCTCTATCGCGTTGCGATGAGGCGCTTGGCGCCGACGTAGCGCGAGCGCCAATAGGATTGGGAGAGGCTCGAAACCATCACGCCGTGGCTCGACGCGTGGACGAACTTCCCGTTCCCCAGGTAGATGCCCACGTGCGAAACGCCGGGCTCGTAGGTTTGGAAGAACACCAGGTCGCCCGGGCGCATGGCGCCGACGATGCGATGGCCGGCGTCGTACTGTGCGTCGGCCGTGCGCGGCAGGCTAATCCCCAGCATGGCGAAGACGTGCTGGACGTAGCCGGAGCAGTCGAAGCCCGAGGCCGTGGTTCCACCGAAGACGTAGGGCGTGCCCAGAAAGCGCAGCGCGCTCTTGGTGAGCTCTTGGGCAATCTTGGACGTCCGGGCCAGGACGCCGCCGGCGAACTGGCTGATCTTGCCGTCCTTCGCGCGGTGTTCCGCATTCGTGACGACCAACAGGTGCGCGGTCCACGCCGTCACATCCGGACTCAACGGCTGATTCGATGTTTTGGAAGCTGATGCGTGGGTATGAATAGGTTGGTGGGTATTCGTTTCGTTCGCGCTGGCTACGCCGAACGATCCGATGAGCAACAGGGCAAAAGCCCCGGCCGCAAACGCTTGTCGCAAGAACGACTCCTCTTTCACGACACTTGCGAGGTTAGTTGACGGGTTCGGGCGGGAAAGATCGCCCTAGGACCAGACCGGTCCACTCACCCCTATCCCTGAGAGTCCCCCGCTCCGGGTTGCAGCCCGGATTCAGTGATCTTGTGCAGGCGTAGGTGCCGCGACTCATGGCCACGGCGCTCTATATGAGCCGTTAGGTTTCCCTGACGGCTCCGTTCTCCTCCCCGCCTTTACGCGGGCTTTATGATTCTTAAGCCGGCGCCCCCGAGGGGTTGGCCGCTTCCTCGATCTGCCGGGCCAGATCGGCAGCGATACCCTCGATGAGGGCCCGGTCGTCGCCTTCGGTCATGACGCGGATCAACGGCTCGGTGCCCGAGGGCCGGATCAGCAGCCGCCCGCTGCCCGCCAGGCGGCGCTCCGCGTCGGCGATCGCCCCCCGGATCGAGTCCAATTCGAGCACTTCCCGGCGAGCCGTACGCACGTTCACCAGCACTTGCGGGGCCACGATCACCTCGGCAACCAAATCGTGGAGGCGCCGCTTGCTGGCGGCAACGATGCCTAACAGCGTGACCGCCGTCATGGGGCCGTCGCCGGTCGTGTTGCGGCGCAGGTCGATGATATGGCCCGATTGCTCGCCGCCCAGAACGAGGCCGCGCTCTCGCATGAATTCCAGGACGTAGCGATCGCCGACGGGCGCTCGCAGCAACCCGATGCCGTGGTTGGAGAGCGCGCGTTCGAACCCGATGTTGCTCATCACCGTGCCGACGATCGCATCGCCGGCGAGGTTGCCGCGGTCGTGTAAGTCGCGCGCGATAGCGAACATCACGTGATCGCCCGAGAGAATCGTCCCGGTTTCGTCGACGAATAACGCGCGGTCGGCATCCCCGTCGAAGGCGACGCCGACGACGTTGGTTTCGCCCGCCGCGAGCAAGGCGCGAACCGTCGTTGCCAGCGGTTCCAAATGCGTGGCGCCGCTCTTGACGTTGATGCGCGACCCGTCGTTCTCGCAGTGCAGCTCCGTTACCGTGGCTCCGAGCTTACGCAGGGCGTGGGGCGCAATTGCGTATGCCGCACCGTATGCGGCATCGACGACTACATGCAATCCGTGCAGATCGACGCCGGTTCCATAGAGCTCCGCATAATAGTGCTTGGCGAGATTTTGAGCCACGCTTGCGACGCCGATATCGGTGCCGGTCGGGCGCGGAAGCGAGCCGCCTTCCATGCTGGCTTCGATGTGGTTCTCAACCTCGTCCGAGAGCTTGAATCCATCGGGACCGAAGAATTTGATGCCGTTGTCGGGCACCGGATTATGCGACGCACTGATCATAACGCCGGCGGCCGCATGCTCCGCAACCGTCACGCACGCCACCGCCGGCGTGGGAACGATCCCGATCGAAATGACGTCGCGGCCGACCGAGGTGATGCCCGCGATCATCGCGGCTTCGAGCATGGTCCCCGAGAGGCGCGTATCGCGCCCGATCACCATCGGGCGATGGCGATCGCTGGTCGCCGACAAAACGCTTGCGCCCGCTCGCCCCACGGCGAACGCGAGCTCCGGCGTTAAATCGGCATTCGCGACTCCGCGAATGCCGTCGGTCCCAAAATAACGGCCCACTATCTTCCTTTGGTTCCGGTGCCCGGAACGAATTGGATCTGCACGCGCACCAAATCCGGCGTAACATCGAGGCCCGGAATCTCCTGCCCGAACGAATCGACCGCGCGCGGACGAACCATTTCGTCGAAGGTCCCCGGAGCTCCCGGAATAGGCACGTCGACGCGCACCGTGGAGATTTGTCCGAGCGCGCCCGTCGGCCCGTGCACCGTAACCGTGGCCGGCTGCATCGTCACCGATCCGACGACGGCGCCGCTCGGGCGCTGGCCCCGATAGTGTACGGCGAGCGGGAACGCCCGGCTTTCGATCCGCTCGATCGTCAGGCTCACGGAGGCCGGGCTCAGGCTCTGCACCACGAGCGTCGGCGCCACCAGCTGCAAGGGAATGTTGTAGACCCCGGTCGTGCGGTTCGAGAGATCGAGCACCGCCTTGATTTCATCCGGTTTGACGGGCGGCGCGCCGCGCTTGGTGGCGATCGTGACGACCGCCTCTTTTTCCGGAAAGTGCGCGACGTACCCGTCGGCGAGATTGGCCGCAACGATCGGCACCGAGAGCTGCTGGTCGAACCTCGCAGAGATGACCGGATTGGTCGCAAACCGGAAATACGCCCAGCCCACGATCGCAATCGCGAGTGCGAGGAGTTTAAGAACGAAGTTCCTGCGGATGATCTGCAAGCTGTTCTTCCTGGCCGCGTCGCGTTAGGCGCGCGCGCAAGTGCGTAACGACATCGCGGGTTAGCCGGTGTTCGCGCGGCGCGCGCGTCACCGCAAGGAGTATCTTGACCAGCCGTTGCTCTTCTTCAACCGGGCGCGAAAGCTTGCCCTCGCGAGCAACGCTAATCGCGCCGGTCTCCTCGGACACGACGACGACCACCGCGTCGGTTTGCTCCGTGAGCCCGAGCGCGGCGCGATGCCGCGTGCCGATCCGGCGCTCCGCGAGCGATTGCTCGGCCAGCGGCAAGAAGCATCCGGCAGCTTCGAGGATGTCGTCGCGAACGATCATCGCGCCGTCGTGCAACGGCGAACGCGGCATAAAGATCGCCAAGATTAACTCCGCGGAGATCTGCGCATCGAGAATCGTGCCGCTCTCGATAAACTCCTTGAGGCCGCTTTGCTGTTCCAGGACGATGAGCGCACCGAGTTTGTTGCGCGATAGCAGAAACGCCGCCCGCGCCAGGGTCGCGATCGATTTGTCCTCGGGCCGCGTCCATGCGCTCTTCTCGTCGTTGAGGCGGAAGAATCCGCCGCGGCCGATCTGTTCGAGCGCGCGGCGCAATTCGGGTTGGAACACGATCGGCAGCGTGACCGCGGCGCCGACGACCAACAGTCGTAAGATCGTTTCCAGCAAATAGAGATGCAAGAGGCTCGCAACGCCGAGCAGCCCGACCAACACGAAGACGCCGGTGAGAATTTGCACCGCCCTGGTTCCGCGAATCAAGAGCAGCACGTAATAGACCAGCACGCTGGTGGCGAGAATATCGAGTACGTCGGTGATGCCGATGTAGCTAAAGAGCGCGCTAATCCAGGACACCCGAACGCTCCAACTGCCATTCCAAGATTCGATCCGCACCTAGATCCGGCGCGCGCAAACCCTCGGCCGCGATCTGCGCGAGCAACGCATCGCTCAGCGGAACGAGCAGTTCGACGAGGCGCGAGGCGTGAAAGCGCGCGAGTTCCACGTCGATCAAGCCGTAGACGATCGAAGCGGGCGTCCGGGACGGATCCCATTCCACGAGCAGCGCATCGCCGGTTGCATCGCACGAGAGAACGCCGTCGGGCGCGCCCGGGCCGCCGAGGGCATCCGCGATGGCAGGCAAGGCTTCGGGCGCCGATGGGTAAACAGCTATCGCGATGACCTCGTCCCGTACGCTCACGCCTTCGATGGCAGTCAACGCAGCGCGCAATCCGCGCGTCGAATGCGCGACGGATCCATACCGGCGTCCGCTCCGAGCGCGAGGCGCCCAAACGATGCCCGCCCCGGAGGCGCGCACGGCAAACTCGACCGCGGCGCAATCGGCGGGGCCGCAGTCGGGCGCCATACGGACGGTCAGCGTGGACACGACCATACGACTGTTAGCCGCGCATCTATCGCAATCTTGCGAATGACCGGCCTGCAGCGCGCGCTTGTCGTCTCGACCGGAAAAAACGCGGCGCTCGTGGTTCTGGATAGCGAGCACGCGCCGCGCGTTGCCAACCTTCGCCGGATGACCGGCAAGCGTTCGATGCCCGTCCCCGGCGACGTGGCCTACGTGCGTTCGCTCGAGGACGAGAAAGTGGTAATCGAGCACCTCGAACCGCGCGTCTCCACCCTGGAGCGGCGGTCGTTCAGCGGGCGCACCAAAACCATGGCGGCCAACGTCGACGCGATCGTCACGGTCACCGCCCTCGCAGACCCGGCTCCGCGGTTGGTGACGCTCGACCAGCTGCTGGCCTTCGCCCAGCTACAGGGAACTCAAGCGCTGGTCGTGCTCACCAAGCCCGATCTCGGCGCGCCGAGCCTCCTCGAGGAGCTGCTCCGGGTATACGAGCCGCTGGGCTATCCGACGCTCGTGATCAATCCGCGCCTGGGCGAAGGCATCGATATGCTCCGGGAGGCGATCGCCGGCCGGCACGCGCTCCTGTGTGGAAATTCCGGCGTGGGAAAGAGTTCGATCTTTCGGGCCCTCGGCGGCGAGGGCAGCGTCGGCGAAGTCTCGCGCCACGGCCTGGGCCGCCAAACCACCACCGCGGCCAGGCTCTACCGCATGGGCGACGGCTTCCTTATAGATAGCCCGGGCGTCAACGAGTTCGGCCTCGGGAAAATCACGCCGGCGGAGCTGGCCGAAGGCTTCCGCGAAATCGCCGCGGCGGCCACGAAGTGCCGCTTCACCGACTGCACCCATCTACGCGAGCCGGGCTGCGGGGTAAAGGCGGCCGTCGAGGAGGGGCGCATCGCCGCCAGCCGCTACCTCAGCTTTCGCAGCATCCTCCTGGACCCCAACTAGGCCCCGCCGGCCCAAGACGCTTGCGTGAAGCTTCGCGCCTGTGCTATGGTGACCATCGTGCCTTTTACCGCCTAGGGAGTAGAATCGTTGCCGAATATCAAGGCCGCTGAGAAATGGGTGCGGCAGTCCGAGAAGCGCACCACGCGTAACAAAGACGTTAAGACCCGCCTGAAGACCTTCTTCAAGAAGGCCGTTTCAACGCAGGATGCCGAGGTCGCGCTCTCCGTCGAGAGCCAGCTCGATAAGGCAGCCAAGAGCGGCATCATTCACCCCAATAAAGCGGCTCGTAAGAAATCGCGCCTCGCGGCAGCGATGAAACGCGCGGCCAGCGCGCCCGAGAAGACGACGAAAGCCAAGAGCCCGTCGAAGGCTAAGAACACGAAGAAGAGCGGCAAAAAGTAACGCTCGTCCCACCGTTTTTTTGAAGAGAGCCCCGATGCCGCAGTGCAATCGGGGCTCTTTTTCCATTCCTACGGTATAATGCGCGTATGATTGACGAGCCGACATCGCAGCCCGGAATCGCCGCGATCGCCGACGACCCCAAGGCGGTGTTCATCGCGACGATGGCGCGGGAGCTGCATCTTGCCGGCATCGCGACCGACGCGCTCGAATCGACGCTGATGAATATCGCGGCATCGATCGATCTGCCGGTGCAGATCTTCGCGCTGCCGACCAATATCACGATCGCGGTCGGGCCGCGTTGGAACCAAAAGGTCGTCATGATGCGCCTGGAGCCATCGAGCGTCAATCTTCGAAAGATCTCGCTGCTCAACCTTATCTACGACGATCTGCGTCTCGGAAAAATCGATTACCATCAAGCCAGCCGTCTGCTCGGTGAAATCGACACGCGATGGCCCGGCATCTCGCCGCTTTGGGAGATCCCCGCGCTCGCGCTCGTCGCGATCGGCGTCGCGATTCTGCTGGGCGGCGGCGTATCGGAGCTCTTCGTAGCCGGGTTGATCGGCCTCGTCACCGGCATCATTAGCGCGTTCGCAAAGAATAATGCGGTCATCGCGCGCCTTTTCGAAGTGATCGCCGCCTTCGCCGGTACGCTGATCGTCGGGCTCACGTCGCACTTTATCGGGCCGACCAACGTGTACATCGCGATCGTCGCCGGCGTGGTCGTGCTGCTACCGGGCTACTCGCTGACGTTGGCGTTACACGAACTGGCGAACGGCGATTTGGTCGCCGGCGTCGCGCGTTTGGGCAAAGTGCTCTCCACGCTGCTCGCTCTGGGTTGCGGAGCCCTTCTCGGCTTCGCGATTCTGGGGCCGCATCTTTTACAATCCGGCGACATTCACACGCATCCGGTTCCGAGCCGCTTCTGGATTCTGGCAGCCGTTCTGATGTCGGTGGGGCTTTCGATCGATCTCGACGCGCGCTTACGCGATTTTGTGTGGGTCTTCGCGGCGAGTTTCATGGCGCTGCTCACTTCGCATTTGCTCGCCGACACCGCCGTGCACCAGGTCTCCGCGTTTGCCTCCGCGTTCATCTGCGGCCTGGTTGCAAATCTCGGGGCGCGCTTCTTGCGCATACCGCAGTCGGTCATGCTCGTGCCCGCGCTACTCGTGCTCGTCCCAGGGAGCCTCAGTTACAAGAGCGTGTTGTTCGCATTTCAGCAGAATATCGACGCAGCCTTGATTCTCGGAGCAAACGCTGCGGTCGCCGCGGTGCAACTCGTCGCGGGCCTGCTGCTCTCGCAGTTAGTCTTCCCCAGCTCTCCCCTGCGTCTCCAAGGCAAATCCGGCCTCTCGCGCTAAGGGTCGACGTTGATCGCGATGCGGGCTCTGCGTTCGCGGCGAGCGAACGGGAGAACGTGTTCGCGCAGCGCGCGGCGGGTCTTCGCCGGCTCCGTGGTTTTGAGCGCGAGCCGAAAGCGCCATTCGTTATTGAGCCGCGCGATCGCGTAGGGCGCGGGGCCCAGCACCTCGCCGGGGACGCGCTCGGCGAGCAAGGACGCAAGCTCCGTCGCCACTTGCCATGCATCAGGGCGACTGCGCCCAATGATGCCGAGATAGACCAGCCGTTTTGCAGGCGGATACCCCAGCAGGCGCCGCTCCTGCAGTTCGCGCCCCGCGAACGTATCGTAGTCGTGCTGCGCGGCAAGCACGATGGCGGGGTGGTTCGGGGCGTACGTCTGCACGATCGCTTCGCCCGGCGCTGAGCGGCCGCTTCTCCCGCAGACTTGCGCGATCAGTCCGAAGGTGCGCTCGGAGGCGCGAAAATCAGCGACGTGCAAGCCCGTATCCGCAGCGACGACGCCCACGAGCGTGACCGTGGGAAAATCCAGGCCCTTCGCCACCATTTGCGTGCCGACCAGCACGTCGCCGCTCGTTTCGAATTCCGAGAGAATGCGCGCGTGGTCGCCCACGCGCGTCGTAGTATCGGAATCCATGCGCAAGACGTGCGCGTGCGGAAAGAGATGGGCGACTTCTTCCGCCACGCGTTCGGTGCCGATGCCGAATTCCTTGATCGTCGGCAGGCCGCACGCGGGGCACAACTGCGGGAAAGCCGCTTGGAAATCGCAGTAATGGCAGCGCAGGAGCGATTCGGAGCGGTGCGCGGTAAGCGAGACGCTGCACCGCGGACACTCCGGCACCTTACCGCAGCTTCGGCAGAGCACGAAACTCGCGCTGCCGCGGCGATTCACAAAGAGAACGCTCTTCTGCTTGCGTTCGATCCGATCGGCGAGCGCTTGCACGAGCGGGCCGCTAAAGACGCGACGGTTCCCCGCCTCGAACTCCGCGCCGAGATCGACGATGCGAACGGTTGGCATGGCCTGCGCCGTCGCGCGCTCGCGTAGCACGATCAGTTCGATCCGTCCGGCGGTGGCCGCGGCATAGCTCTCGAGCGACGGCGTCGCGCTGCCCAGCAGCAGGATGCCGCCTTCGCGCCGCATCCGTTCGCGCGCCACGGCGACCGCGTGATAGCGCGGCGAGGTGTCTTGCTTGTACGACGTTTCGTGCGATTCGTCGACCACGAGCAGACGCACGTCGCATAACGGCGCGAAGACCGCGCTGCGGGCGCCCACCACCACGTCGATCTCTCCGCGCATACAAGCCTGCCACGCTTCGAAGCGCTCGCGCTCCGAAAGCGCCGAATGCAGCACGGCGACGCGCTCGCCGAATGCCGCTTCAAACCGGCGCGCCGTCTGCGGCGTCAGCGAAATCTCCGGGACCAAGACGATCGCGCGGCCGCCTTCGCGCACGACGCGTTTGATCGCCTCCACGTAAATGTAGGTCTTCCCGCTGCCGGTAACGCCGTGAATCAGCGCTTCGTGATACGCGCGCGAGTCGAGCCACGCATCGATGCGTGCCAGGGCCGCGCGCTGTTCGGCGGTGGGTGGAAACGGCGCGGGCCCGGCCATCGCCGCGAAACGGGTGCGGCGCGGTTCCACGGTTGCTTCAACGAGAGCGCCGGCCTTTACGGCTCGCGCGATGACCGCAGACGAAAAACCCGCGAGGAGCGCGTCGGCGCGCGGCACGCCGGGCTGTTCGCGCACGAACGCGACGAGGGCCTCGGCCTTTCTCCCGGAGATGGGCGTCGCACCGGGGTGCAAGACGCGAACGCGATATGCTTGGGTACGAGGTTCGGCAAAATGCCGTTCGCGTACTAACGCGCCCCCCCGCACCAGCGTCTGGACGTGGCGGAGCAGGGCCGCGCGGTCGCCGGCGCGCCGCGCCTCGGGGTGACGCAGGAGCGCTCCCGGCGAACACCCGTCAGGCAGCGTCTCCCACAGCAACGCGATGAGCCGATCGGGGACGGAGGGGTAACGCTCGCGCGACGGCCGTTCCGCCGTGCGCCGGAGTACCTCGTCGGTGCGCGGTAACGCGCCGTTGAGCACGACGGCGCCCAGGGCTTCTCCCAGCGTGCACAGATAGTACTCTGCGATAAAGCGCGCCAAGTGCAGCCCGGTATCGTCGAAGGCACGCGGCACGTCGAGGCGTTCGAGAAGCTGCTTGACGCGCGGGTCTGCCTCGGCTTCGCGCTCGGGCGCGACGACGAATGCGAGCATTTCGCGCCCGCCGAGCGGAACGCGCACGACGTCGCCCACCTGCACCCGGAGGCCGCCCGTTTCGTAGGTGAGCGGAAGATCGAACCGCGACGAGCGGATCGCGGGGAGCGCTTCAACGACGCGAATGGCTAGCCAAGGGCCTCGGGAGCCGTCGTCATCAACGCGAGGACGTCGCGCACGGTGCGGTCGGGAGCTTCAACGCCCCATTCCACATCGCCGATCGCGCGCGGCACGACGAAGCGCAGTTTTCCGCCGCGTTTCTTTTTATCGCTCTGCATCGCCTCGAAAACGCGCGCCGGTGGAACGCTCGTCTGCAAGGGCATGCCTAGGAGCGCGAGCGTCGCGAGGACGCGTAGATGCTCTTCTTCCGAAAAGCGGCCCGTGCGCAGGGCCAGCAAGCCGGCCGCGCGCAAGCCCAGCGCGACGCCGGCACCGTGCGCGATACGATACTCGCTCGCCTTTTCCAGCCCGTGCGCGAAGGTGTGCCCGAGGTTGAGTAATTCGCGCATCCCGGCTTCGTGCTTATCGTCGGCGACGATCATCGTCTTCACCTTGATCGCTTCGCCGATGAGATCGAGCCACGGCCAGCGCCAAAACGGATGCGGCGAGAGCGTCTCGATCGCCTCGAATAAGTCGTTGCCTTCGATAATTGCGGCTTTGAGGACTTCGGCTAAACCCTCGCGCAGGTGCCGGTACGGCAGGGTCTGCAACGCATCGACGTGGGCGAACACGGCGGAGGGATCGCGAAAGACGCCCGCGAGATTCTTGCCGCTGGGCAGATCGACGCCGGTTTTGCCGCCGATCGACGCATCCGCCATCGCGACCAGGGTCGTCGCGACGTGCGCGTATTCGACGCCGCGCATATACAGCGCCGCAGCACACCCGAAGAGATCGCTCGCGACGCCGCCGCCTACTCCCAGCACCAGCGTCTGCCGGTCCGCGCCGATACCGACCAGCGCATCCAGCACGCCTTCGAGCGTCGATAAACGCTTGCGCTGCTCGCCGAGCGCGAACGACAGCACCCCGAGCGAGCCCGGAACCGAGCGCGCGATGCTGCGCGCAAGCCGGAGCACCTCGGGGTGCGCGTCGCAGACCACGACCCACGGGGTGGAACGCGCGCGGAGCCAATCGGCGATAGCGGGGCGAACGTCGTCGTCAACCACGATGGGGTATCCCAAATCGCGGTTGACGACGCGCTCGCCGGCTACATTTCGATCTTCTTCTTGTGCATCCACTCGACGATCGCGTCTACCACTTGCGTGGTGGTCATGTCATCGGCCTCGATGACGAGGTCCGCATGCGCGTACGTCGGCATGCGCTTCAGGTACAGATCTTTAATTTTCGAGAGCGGCGGCGTCGGCCCGAGCAACGGACGCACGCGCTTGCTGTGGTGCAGACGGTCGAGCACTTGTTCGGGCGAGACTTTGATGAAGATGCGATGCGTGCGTTTCTTCACCAGTTTTTGCGTAGGTTCGTACGTTACCGCACCGCCGCCCAATGCGATAACGCCCGGCTCGCCTTCGTCCACGACGTGTGAAATCGCATCGAATTCGTAGCGGCGAAACGCCGATTCGCCCTCGTTGTAGAAAATATCCGAAATCTGGCCGTGGTCCTCCACGATCAAATCATCCGAATCGTAGAACGCGCACTGTAACTTGCGCGCGAGTTTTTTGCCGATCGTGGATTTTCCACTGGCCATAAAGCCTACCAAGGCCACGTGTCGCCTCATACGCCCTCCTTGCGAGCGAATAGTGCGGCCGCTATCTCGTTCGAGCGCCGCAGATTATCGAGCGTTTCGTCGATCGAATCGCCCCCATATTTCTCCAACAGCGGTGCCACCAGGGCCAGCCGCGCCATCGCTTCGCCGACGATCGCGGCGGCAGGCACCACGCAGACGTCGCTGCGCACGATCGTCGCGGCGGCCTGCGTGCCCTCGTGCAAGTTCACCGATGGAAGCGCTTTCATCAACGTGGGAATCGGCTTCACGGAAACGCGCAGGAGGATCGGTTGCCCGTTGCTCATGCCGCCCTCGATACCCCCGGCGCGATTGCTCGCCCGCACCACATCGCCGTCCTCGAGCGCGAAATTATCGTGCGCCTCCGAGCCCGGCCGCGATGCGACGTCGGCGCCCAGGCCCACTTCAACCGCCTTTACCGTTTGCATTGCCATCAATGCGCCTGCCAGCACGCCGTCCAGGCGTGTATCGGGCTGCCGGTTGCTCCCGATGCCCACCGGAATGCCCTCGATCCGCACCACGAACTGGCCGCCAAGCGTATCGCCCGCAGCTTTGGCCCGGTCGATCGCCTCGATCATGCGCGATGCGGTGCGCGGATCGGGGCAGCGCACTTCGCTCCGCTCGACGTCGTCTTCCGTGTAGCCCTCAAGCGGAGGCGCTTCCACATCGCCGATGCGGTGAACGTAACTGGACGTGCGGATGCCCAAGGCTTCCAAAAATTGCGCGCAAATTGCGCCCAGACAGACGCGCATGGCGGTTTCGCGTGCGCTCGCTCGCTCCAACACATTGCGCAGATCCCGGTGACGGTATTTGAGCGCTCCCGCATAATCGGCGTGGCCGGGACGCGGATTCGTCAGCTCTTTACCGGCCCCGGTGATGGGATCCATCAAGGCACGGACGTTTTCGAAATCGCGATTGCGAACCAGGACCGCGATGGGGGAACCCAGCGTGCGGCTCCCGCGAACGCCGGCCAGAAACTCGACCTCGTCGCGCTCGATCTTCATGCGGCCGCCGCGGCCGTAACCGCCCTGCCGCCGCGCTAGGGCTTGATTGATGCGCTCCACATCGAGCGCGAGATTCGCGGGAAGCCCATCGAGGATGCCGACGAGCGCGGGCCCGTGCGACTCCCCGGCAGTAAGGTACCGAAACACCCCTCAGGCTTTAGGGACGAGAGAGGGGGCAGCCTGCCGGATCTTTCCGCCGCCCGGTCCCTTCGGCTAACGCTGCGGGACCGGTCCGTCGGGGAAGATGACGTGCGGGGTGATCAGAAACACGATTTCGTCGCGTTCGTGCCGAGCCTGTTTGTTCTTGAAGAACGCGCCGAGAACCGGAATGCTCGAAAGGCCCGGCACCCGCGCGATCGTTTGGCTGCTGACGTCGCGCATAAGTCCGCCCAGAACGATCGTCTGATCGTTCGCGACGCGTAACGTGGAGTCTATTTTGCGATTCGCGATGATCGGATATCCGGAACCGGTAAAACCGAGCAACTCGCTATACTCCGGATGCAGCTCGGCCGTAACCATTCCGCCCGGACCGATGGTGGGCGTCAACCGTAATTTTACGCCGATATCCACAAATTGCACGTTTTGTCCACCGAGTACCGAGGTATTAAAGACGATGGGGTATGTCTGACCGATGAGGAGATCTGCCTCCTTATTATTGAGCGTAACCAATCGAGGCGTTGCAAGAATCTGCGCCCGGCCCTCGGTAATGAGCGCGTTGAGCGTCACGTTGATCGGTATCGAGCCGCCCCGGAACGCATAGGTCGTGCTACCCGGCGACGGCTGGCCGTCCAGCGTTACTCCGCCGAACTCTAGGCCGAAGTTACTTTGATCGTTGCGAGGCGTGACGTCCGCAACTTTCACTTCGAAGAGGACTTGCGGGCTCGCGACGTCGACGCTCTGGATGAGGCTGCCGGCAGCTCGCGCAATACGCTCCCCGCCGCTCACAAGAACCGCATTTTGGTGCGGATCGGCGATATAGATTCCGGCCGGTTCGATGCGCTTGAGCTCTTCCACCACCTCATCCGGCTTGACGAAACGCAGGAGGAAGCGATGCGTGACGTTGGCGGTGCCCAGAAGCCGTCGATTGACGACGTCGAGGGACCTCACTAGCAAGCGGGTTCTCTGAAGCGTTGCGGCATCGCCCGTTACCACGAGCGACGACGTTCGCTCGTCGGCGACGATGACGGTCCCGGCCGGCAGTGCCCCCTCCAGTTCTTTTGAAAGTTCGCCGGCTCGGGCATGCCGTAATGCGAACAATTCCGTTCGAGCAGCGCGGTTCGGCGCAGATTCGGCGTTACGTAAATTCATCGCCGATGAGGCTCCCACGACGAGGACGCCGCGGTCGCGATACGCCTCTAAACCATGCGCCGACAACACGACGTCGAGCGCTGCCTCGAAAGGAACGCCTTGCAATCGCAAGGTGACCTTTTCTTTCCGAACCGAGGCATCGACGACCACGTTAACGTGCCCCTCGGCGGCTAATAACGCAATAACATCCGAAAGCTCCGCATCCCGCACGTTGATCGAAATGAGGGGCTCCGCCCCCATGCTGCTCTGCGACGATGCAAGGAGCAGCAGCGCGATGGCGCAGGTCGCCGCTACCCGCATCATCGCTGCGTCGCGTTGCCCAGAGGAAGCCGGACACCGTCTTCGAGCAACACGCCGGCCGCGTCGATTGCGACGATGTGGGAGCCCATTACGGCCGCGCCGATCTTCACCATCAGCGTTCCGCTCGCGGTTTCGAGAATGGCACGCGGCTCGGCCCCGAGAGCGACCGCGCGTACCACGCCGATCGATGTGCCCGCGCTCTCCAGAGCGATCGCTCGCGGGCTTGCGACGAAGGGGTCCCGCAACGCTGCCGGGAGAGCGGCCGCCGGGTCCGCCGGAAGCCGCCGCGGCAATTCCGCCGGAAGACGCCGCGCGCTCTGCGGCGATCCGACCGATGATGAAACCGAAGCAAAGGGGATCAGGCACAGCGCACTCACGCACGAAAGCGCCGCTAACTGAAGCAACGTCACGCGGCGGGCATCGGACAACGGCGGCAGCATCTTCGACTTACTCCTCTTGCTTTGCGTCAAGAATGCGATCGACCGATACGTCGATCGTTGCTCGAACCAACGGATGTTGTTTC
>DAHUXY010000233.1 GCA_027315505.1 Vulcanimicrobiota bacterium
CGGCGATTGCGAAACTTCCGATCGGCGATGCGATTACGATTGCAGGGCAACTGGACCCAACGCGGGCGATCGTCACCGATTCCACCGGCAGCACGACCCTGCCGCGTCGATTGATCGGCGCACCCCTGGACGCAACGGTGGCCGTACGTGGTTTCATTACCGCAACGCGGGCCGGCGGCCGCTACCTGTTAGTGCAGCGCTGGGCCCCGTTCTCCGTGCCGATAGCAACCGCGATACCATCACCCGCGCCGAATCCGAAGGCTAGCCCAAGCCCATCAGGGCATCGTATATAGTCCGAACTTGCCGGTGCAGATGTGGTAGATCGCCGTCGTTTTCGATAACGTAATCGGCCCGCCGTCGCGCCTGGTCGACCGGTATTTGCGAAGCGATGCGCGCGCGGATCTGCTCCTGCGTCGCCCCGTCGCGGCTGGCCGCGCGCTCGATGCGCGCGCCCTCGGGAGCAACGACGACGATCGTTTTCTCGAACCGTCCCTCGCTGCCGGTTTCGAACAACAGCGGGATCATCTGTACGACGAGCTGCCCCGGACGGGCACTCGCGGCGCGCTCCGCCGCGAGCCTGCGAACGGTCGGGTGCACGATCGCATTGAGCCGCTCGCGCGCCGCAGCATCGTCGAAGACGATGCGCGCCAATGCCGCCCGGTCGAGCTCGCCGGCGCGCACCACGCCCGGCCATAGGGCGGCAACGTCGAGCAATCCGGGGCTGCCGGGCTCCACCGCCTCGCGCGCCAGCTCGTCGCTATCGATGACGAAAGCGCCCAACTCTTCAAACATGCGCGCCACGGTGCTCTTGCCCGAGCCGATCCCACCCGTTAAGCCGACCTGCATCGCTAGCCCGTTCGACGCACGAAGGGCAAACGAGGGGCACAAATGTTAAGGAATTGTAAAGTTAAGGTAAATCGACTCTTTACCCGATACGCACTAGTGGATGAAGAACACACCACCGCAGACTCGGGGTGACCGCGGTACGGTAGAACTCGTGGAACTGCTCGGATTTGCGATCGAGCAGGCCAACGACGGCATCGCCGTCATGAAGTTTACCGGGCAGCCCGATACGCCGATCCGCATCGTGTACGCCAATGAAACCATCGAACGCCTGAGCGGATTCTCGCGCGAAGAGCTCCTCGACCCGTCTAGCCCTTTTCTTAAAATTCAGCCGCAAAATCGCGCGCTCTATGAGGCGCTCTTTATCGACGTCCGCGCCGGCAAGCCGGTGCGATTTGAAGTAGAACTCGGCGGCAAGGATCGCTCCACCTGGACGGAGATTCGCTGGTCGCCATTACGCTACGGCCGCGGCGAAGTAACGCATTACGTCGCGGTGCTGCGCGATATCTCCGAGCGCCGGCAGGCGCAAGCGCAACGCGAGCTTCTCTACCGCGCTCTCGACAAAACGCAGAGCGCGGTCGCCATTTTCGAGCTTCCCGAAGGCGACCCGAAGCGCCGCTACGTCGCATATGCGAACGACGCGCTCTGCGCATTGATGAGGGTGCCGCGCGAGCGGCTCATGGCCGAGGGGGTAGCGGGAAACCTTTGCGAAGAGGATCCGGCCTTAATCGAGCGGTGCATCGCGGACATCTCACGCGGCGCGACGTTTATGCACGAGCAACTCATGCGGCTCGGCGACGGCGAACGGCGCTGGATCCAAGTCGCCCTTGCGCGCCTCTCCGGCGAGCCCGGCAGCACGGAACGCATCTCGGTTACCTACGTGGATATCGACGAACGTAAGCGCGGCGAGGAGCGGTTCGCCTCCTTTCGGTCGAGCCTCTCGCAATCGCCGGATTTCATCGTACTGGCCGATGCGAAGCGTCCGTCGGAAGGCGGCCCGAAAATTACCTACGCAAACCCGGCATTCTCGGCGTTCGCGGGGTTCGATGCCGAGCAGATGGTGGGCGGGACGCTTCTCGACGTTCTCAGCCCGGGTAACGACGCGAAGACGATTACGGGCCTGGTCGCACAATTGGAACGCCACCAGGATGTTTCGCACACCTTGCTGCTACGCCGTCGCAACGACGGCAGCGATCTGTCGATCGAGCTGACCGGCTACCATCTGCGCGATAGCGGCGGCAGGGCCGTTTCGTGGTTCTTCATCGGCAAAGATATCAGCGCGCGCCAGCGCGGCTATCTGCAAGAGCCGCAGGTGATGAACGCCTTCGCTCTCGCGGACGAGCCGGTCGTCATATACGACGTGGTGAACCCGCTCGAGGTGCGCGTGCGGTACGCGAACGAACGTGCCAAGGCGCTCGACGGCGCGCTGCTCGAGAGACTCTTGCACGACGCGCGGCAGCGCGAGCGGATCGAAAGCGCGTGGCCCGCGCTGCAAAGCGGACGAAGCGTCAATCGATTGGTGCGCGTCGCCCCGGCCGACCCGCGGCGATGGGTAACGCTTCAATTACGGCCGATGACCGCGGCGGACGGCTCGTTCTCGATCGCCGCCATCGAAAACGCGGTGAAGCTGCCCCGCGAGGAGCTATCGGACGATATCGACACGGTGCTCGCGTTGAGTCGCGAGATCCTACGCTACGACGACGTAGACTCGCGGCGCGATGCATTTCTCGAAGTTCTTCGCCGGGAGTGGGACGCGACCGGATTCTTCAGTCGTGCCCGTCACGAAGCCGATCTCATCATTCGCGCCAAAGATCTCAACGGTTACGCCGTTTTGCCGCGAGGCGTGTTTTTCGAACGGCCGGTCGCCGTGGATTTTTCCTGGTCGGTCCCCATCCCGCCACGCCGCCTCACCGCGCTACGCATTTTCATGGAAACCCTCGCCGGCTCGGATTGAGATGCCCCCGAATCTCGCCGCCGGGAGAAGCCTCGCACGGCCGGAACCCGGTAATCCGGAAGCGAAGGCGTCTTGATGAGTGAACTCACGCGGCACGCTTCGCCCGTGCAAGGTCCGCAAGGGCTTGCATGGGACGGTGCGACGATGTGGTTGACGAGCGCCGCGAATGGCCACTTGTATGCGATCGATCCACAGACGTGGAGCATCAAACGCGAGTTCGTTCCGCCGTCCCAATCATTGGGCATCACGTATACCGGTTCGGATTTTCGGCTGATCCTGGCGCCGGCGATCGACGAACCGGATATGGAGCTCGATCACCGTTACGTCTATACATTCTCGCCCGAGGCGGGATTTACGGAGCGTTTCGTATGTCCGGATAACTCCGGATCGTTTCTAGCCTGCGAAAACGGAACGGTGTATCTGTCGCAAGCCTGGGAAAAGAAACTCATCGAACTGGACGAGCGCGGTGCCGCGGTGCGCGTAGTGCAATTGGAGCGCCGCCCGGTTGGTATGACGATCGTCGACGGTGCGTTTTACCTCGTGACCGTCGACGAAGAGTGGGGCGACGGACGCTTCGAGCGGCTCGGCATCGACGATGATGCATCATCGATCCAGGCGCTTCGTTCGCTTCCGTTCAAGCCGCGCAGCGTTGCATTCGACGGCGAGCGGTTCTGGACCGCCGATCGCAACAACCATGCGATCGTGTCGTTCACGCTAGCAGAGCTCGCGTCTGCTCCGATTCGCGATTGAAAAGCGGGCGCGATCTCTCGATCGCGCCCGCTTTTGCCGTTTGCCCGGAGGCGGGTTATTCCGCCGGAGCGGTCTCTTCGGCCGGAGCCGCGGTCTCGGCGAGCGAGGCCTCGGCGGCGGCTACGGCGTGCGCTCCAAGCGCGTCGCCGATGGTGCCGACGGCCGGCGTGGTGCCGCTGGGAGGCGTTACCAACTCTTCGTCGATCGCTAACGCTTCGATCTCTTCGGGCGGAATGTCCGCCACGTGCTGGATCGATGCGGTGATGCGACGCGTCGCTTCGTTGATCGTAAGCAGCGTCACTTCAACCTCTTGGCCGGGGCTGAACTGCGCGTTCGGATCGAACTCGCCCTTGGGGACCATCGCGAGGATGCCCGGGACGATTTCAACCAGCAGGTAGTTCGGCGTCACCTTGACGACTTGCGCCGTCATCTTGTTGCCTTCGACCAGCTGGCCGGCGTGCTGATCCCACGGATCGGGCAACGCATGCTTGAGCGAGAGACTCACCTTCTTGGCTTCGGGGTCGAACTTCATGATCTCGACCTGCACCACGTCGCCGATCTTGACGACTTCCGACGGATGCTTGATGCGGGCGTAGCTCAATTCGCTGTTGTGAATCAAACCATCGATGCCGCCGAGATCCACGAACGCACCGAAGTCCGCGAGACGTACGACGACGCCTTCGCGAATCTGGCCGATTTCCAGCGTGTCGAGCAGCTCTTGCTTCTTGGCCTGGAGTTCTTCTTCGAGAACCAGACGTTGCGAGAGCACGACGCGATGGCGTTTGTGATCGAGATCGATCACCTTGAGCCGCAGACGCTGCCCGACGAGTTCGTCGAGATTGCCGACCGGCTGGCGACGAATCTGCGATGCCGGCACGAAGCCGCGCATGCCCAGATCCACCAAGACACCGCCCTTGACGACTTGCGTGACCGTTGCTTCGATCACTTCGTCTTGTTCGTGTGCCTCGATGACTTTCTCCCACGTCTTGAGCGCGCGTGCGCGGCGCTCCGAGAGGAAGAGGGTTCCGTCCATTTCGTCGATGCGATGGATCATCACCTCGAGCGAGTCACCGACTTTGAGGGTCTTGGGATCGATCGCGAGCGAGAGCTCGCGGAACGGAAGGACGCCTTCCGATTTGCCGCCGACGTCGACGAGCAATTCGTCCTTATCCTTCTGAACGATCATGCCGTTCAGAACTTGGCCTTCGTCGAGAACTTTGAGCGACTCTTCGTAGAGACGCTGCTCGAGCGCGAGTTGATCCTCTTCTTCTTCGAGTTGAACGGGTGCGATTTCAGTCGTAGAGATGGTGTAGTTCCTACCTTAATTATTTATTTTTTTGCAGATCAACGCTGACAGCTTCGACACCACCAGGTCCCTCGTTGCGCCAGCACCGTTCTTACGATCGGGCTCGCGCAGCGCGGGCATGGCTCACCGAGTTTTCCATAGACCGAGAGCACGTTTTGGAAACCGCCCTCGAGCCCGTCCGCATCCACGTAATCGTCGACGCTCGTTCCGCGCATGTCGATAGCGCGAGAGAGTACGTCCACGATCGCATGGTGCAATCGGCGAATCGCTGCTTTCGTTAACGCCTTCGCGGGGCGGCTGGGACGAATCCCGGCCTCCCACAGCGCTTCGCACGCATAGATATTTCCAATGCCCACTACGCGCTGCTGATCGAGGAGCAGAGCCTTGATCGGCGTTGTCCGCCCCGCAAGCATACCGATAAAGCCCTCCGGTGTAAAGCCGGACGAAAGGGGCTCGATTCCGAGGCGTTCGTCCCAGGGCTCCCCGGGCTCAACCAGGCGCATCCGCCCGAAGGTCCGCAGGTCGGCAAAATCCAGCCGGGACCGGTCGGTGAAGCGCAGGACGATGTGGGTGCCGCGATAGCTGGGGGCGCCGGATTCCTGGGCCACCAGACGGCCGGTCATGCGCAAGCTCGTTACGAGGCTGCGGCCCGAGGAGAGTTCGAGGATGGCGTATTTGGCCCGGCGGCTCACCCCCACGATGCGCTCGCCCCGCAGGGCCCGGGCGAAATCGACCCCGGCGGGCGCGACCGCGATTTTTGGGAGCCGAACCTCGACGGAGGCGATGGTTTTGCCGACGATGCGCCCGGCGAGGCCGCGGGCGATCGTCTCGACTTCGGGGAGTTCGGGCAAGCCTAGTGCGAGCCCGGCCGCAGATCCACGTGCACCGTCTTGCCGGCGATCGGGGTAACGAGTGCCGTGTAGTTACCGTCGCCGAACGCGCTCAGGCGAAAGAGTTGCGTCGGCAAATCTTTGAAGCAGTAGCTTCCGTCGTAGCCGATCGTGGTTTGCACTTGCGTGGTGCCCGAACGGGCGATCACGATGCCGGGTTGCGAAAGAGCGGTTGCATACGTTTGCGTTACCGACGGCGGAGCGAGCACGTGGCCGCAAATAGAGCCTTCATGGGCTTCGTTAGCGCGAGCGATGCCGAGCGATGCGACGCTCGCGACAACCAACATGGCGATAAAAAGCGATACGTACTTCATATCTTCTATAACGCTTCAGGCCGGAAAGAAGTGACGTTACGCCGCTATTGCAGCGAAGTCTGAGATTCGACTGGGAGGTGCACGCCCGGAATAATCGCGTCGCGCTCGGCCTCGCCCGCGGGCAGTTCGATGACGTATTTGGCCGTGCCGGCGCGGCGCGGGATAGCGGCGTCGGGCGTCGTTGCGGCGACGACGGGCACGTTCGACGCGACGCTGCGTACGGTTCCGTTGGCGGAGAGAAACACCATATCGAGCGGCACGAGCGTATCCTTCATCCAAAATTCGACCGGCGCGTCCTGAGCGAAGACGAACAGCATCCCCGTGTGCGCGCGCAAATGGGTGACGCCCATGAGGCCGGTCTCGCGCTCTTGCTCGGTGTTGGCGACTTGCAGAGCGAGCGTCGCCCGCGGAGCTGCGACGGCGATGACCGGCAAGGTTTGGGGTGAGGGCATCCTTGCGGCCGTCGCCGTGACGGCCGCAAGGATCAGGCTCGCTAAGCTATTCATCGTTCATACTCTCCACGTCGTACCAATTCTGCCCCGTTTTTACGGTAACGTCGAGAGGAACGCTCAAGGTAAACGCTCCCTCCATCTGGTTTCGCACCAGACGCGCCACGTCGTGCAGATGCTCGCGCCGCACTTCGAGGATAACTTCGTCGTGGATCTGCAGGAGCATGGTGGCGTCGTACTCGGTGTCGTTGAGTTCGCGATCGATCCGCACCATCGCCAGCTTCATCAAATCGGCGGCGCTGCCTTGCAAGGGTGCGTTGGTCGCTTCGCGTTCGGCGGCGGCGCGCAACATGTAGTTGCTCGACGCGAGCGCGGGCATATAGCGCCTGCGGCCCAGCAGCGTCGTCACGAAGCCGTCGCTGCGCCCCTGCGCGATCGTTCGATCGATATACGCGCGGACCGACGGAAAGCGCGCGAAGTACGCCTGGGTAATCTCGCGCGCTTCGCCGCGCCCGATCTCCAAGCGCTGCGCGAGCCCGAAATCGGACATGCCGTAGAGTAAGCCGAAGTTCACGCTCTTGGCCATCCGGCGTTGGTTCCCGTCGACGCTATCGGCCGGGGCAAGGCCGAAGATCTGCCGCGCGGTGAAATCGTGGATATCTTGCCCTTCTTCAAAGGCGCGGCGCATCGCTTCGTCGCCCGAGAGGTGCGCCATCAGTCGCAATTCGATTTGGCTGTAATCCGCGGCGAGCAAGATATACTCATCGCTTTTGGCCACGAACGCGCGGCGAATGCGGCGCCCGAGTTCGCCGCGCACGGGAATGTTCTGCAGGTTGGGATTGGTCGAGGAGAGCCTGCCCGTGGCGGTCGCAGTCTGGTTGAAGACCGTACGCAAACGGCCGTCGCGCGGGTCGACCAGTTGCGGAATCACGTCGACGTAGGTGTTTTTCAGCTTGGTCACCTCGCGCCATTCCAGCACGAGCGCGCAGATCGGATACTCGTGCGCGAGGCCCTGTAGCACCTCGACGCCCGTCGCCCACCCAGTTTTGTTCTTTTTTCCGCCGGGGATCTGGAGCTTGCCGAACAAGACGTTGCCGAGCTGCGCCGGCGATCCGATATTGAACGTCTCGCCGGAGAAATCGTAGATCTGCTGCTGCAGGCGCTGCGCCGCCACGTCGATCTCCGCCGAGAGCACGTGTAACTCGCTCGGGTCGATCTTCACGCCGGCCGCCTCCAGGCGCGTGAGAATCGGCGCGAGCGGCACTTCGACGTCTTCGTACAAGCGTAATTGGTCGCGCGCCTGCAGTTCGGTTCGCGCGCGTTCCAACATCTGCAGCGTGGCATCCGCGTAGGCCGCCGCATCTTCCGGGAGCGCGATGTGCAGCAACTCGGCGGCAGCATCGTCGATCTTCGCAAAGGTTCGGGTGGGGTTGAGCAGATGCGCCGCGATCATCGCGTCGTCGCGCGCGTTCGTCAGGGGAATGCCGGCCTCGCGCAGCAGGCATGCGATGCGCTTGAGATCGTAGGCTCCCACGCGTTCCGGCCGCGAGAGTAGTTCGAGCATGGCCTCGCGCACCTGGGGATAGGCGAGCGCTCCGAGCGAAAAAGCTATGCCCTCGCCGGCGCGTCCGCTCACCCCGAACGCGTCGCTCGTGGCGGCAAAGGCCAGCGATGCGGAGGATCCGAGCGCGCGCAGATCGGCCGCCAACCGGTCGAACTCCGGCGGATCGACCGCCGCGACGTACGAAACGTACCGGCCTTCCAGCTTCGCCTGCGTCTCGAAGAGCGGCAGATCCTCGGCCGGCGGTTTGAGCTTCGCCAACAGCGTTTTGAATTCGAGCTCTTTGTAAATGCGATAGAGATCGGCATCGCTGGGCGCGCGGTATTCGCTGCGCGACCAGTCCAGCGTCACGGCCAGATCGCGACGAATCGTCGAAACGTCTCGATAGAGCTGGGCTTCCGCGCCATGTTTGACGATGAGTTGCTCGAGTTTGGCGCTGCCCGCGAGGGCCGGGTTCGCCACCAGCGCGTCCAGCGTACCGGCGGCTTTGATCAGCTTGATCGCCGTTTTTTCGCCCACGCCCGGGATGCCGGGGAGATTATCGGACGGGTCGCCCTTGAGCCCGCGGTAATCCGGCAATTGCTCCGGCGTCAGCTCGAAACGCTCGTACACCGCTTGCCGGTCGTAGCGGCCCAGATCGCTGATGCCGCGCCGCGTCGTCAGCACCGTCGTGTTGTCATCGACGATCTGTAACAGGTCGAGATCGCCGGTCACCACGAGCGTTCGCTCGCCGTGCTCCGCGGCTTGCTGCGCGATGGTGGCGATGATATCGTCGGCTTCCTGGCCTTCGATCTCCATCACGGGAATATCGTATGCCGCCAAGAGCGCGCGCACCAGCGCGAATTGGCTGCGCAAATCGTCCGGCATGCGGTCGCGCTGCGCCTTGTACGCGCCGTAGAGCGCCACCCGGTCGGCGGGCAATCCTTTATCGAATGCGGCAATCACGTGCGTCGGACGCTCGTCGGCGATGAGCTTGTTGAGCATATTCGTAAAGCCCAGCACCGCGTTGATCGGCGCGCCGCTACTGGTCGTCAACGTCGGCGGCAAGGCGAAGAATGCCCGGTACACCAAGCCGTAGGTATCCAGCAACATCAACGTTCGCGTTCGGTCTTGCGCCATACTCACGTACCCGTCATATAACGATGGTCGACGTCGCGGCGGTAACGCGCCCGTCATCGGCCATCTTGAGAATCGAAATGGTGTACCGTCCCGGCTGGGCCGGCAGTGGAACCGAGACGCTCGCACCCGCGTTGCGTTCGACGCTCCACGACATCGTCTGCGAATCGGCCTGAGCGATCGTCAGGTCCGGCGGCGGCAACGAACGCCGCACGAAGCCCAGTACCTGCGCGTGCTCGACGGTGGAATCGACCCACGGATGCCACGTGGTTCCGGCGGGCGCGCTGTTCTGCGTTGCCGCGAGCCCCACCGCCAACAGCGCCGGTGCCGATTCGAAACGGGCGCTACCGGACGGCTCGCCGCGGCTCACGCGCACCGCGATCGTGCCGGGGCCGCTTAACGCCTGGTCCAGCGGAATCGTCGCGACGTCGCCCGCGCGATGCAAATCGAGCGGCACCACGGCGGGGCGGCCGGGCGCGTCGAGCGCGAGCGGCACGGCGGTCCAGTCCAGCGCTCCATCGCGAACGAACGCCGCACCTACGCGCATGTCGCCCGGAGCATCGACGGCTTTGAGGCTCGCTTTCGCAGCTCCCCCGTCGCTCGGCACGACCGCGATCTGCGCGCCGAGCGCGCTCTCGAGCGTAAAGAGCGCGTCGCCGCGCGCACCCGCCAGCTCACCGCGCGCGCGAATTTCCTCGCCGTCGCGATACATCGAGCGATCGAGCGCAATATGCACGTTGCCGCTGCCGGTGCCGCCGGCTTCGGCCGTTGCTTGCGGCACCATTTCGATTTGATTGGCGTCCATCACCGCGGCGCCATCGACCGTGGCC